>JASEHK010000315.1 GCA_030018875.1 Endomicrobiia bacterium
CACTTGCCGCGGCCGCGGCCGGGGCGCTCTTGGGGCTCGAAACAAGGCAAGTCATAATTGCGGCCATATTTGCGACTTCGATATTCGGCACACTGTTTTTCTGGGATTTCCGTCTGAGTTTCGTATTTCTGGGCAGCGGATTGCTCCTTACGATAAACGCCGTTGAACTCGAGGACTTCCTGAAATACGCTTCGCTCGACGTCATTTTATTTCTTATCGGAATGATGATAATAGTCGGAATGATGAAAGAGTCCGGCTTTTTTTACTGGTTCGTCACCACGATTTTAAGGATAAAAAAACTCAACGGCGCGAAGCTCTTTATCGGAATATCCGTAATATCCGCGGTGCTTTCGGGGATGATGGGCGAAGTTACCTCGATAATGATAATGGTAGCGGTGATTCTCGACATCTGCCTCTTTTTCGAAATCCGCCCCGCGCCGCTTATCATCTCTTCCGTGATGGCCACGAACATCGGCTCGGCTGCGACACTCCTGGGCAACCCCGTCGGAATACTGATTGCCTCGCGCAGCAAGCTTTCTTTCGAGGATTTTCTCATGCGCGGTCTGCCGGTCTCCATAGTGGTGCTTGCCGCCACGATAGGCGCGATGATGCTCTGGTTCAGACGATACATACGCGAGCTCGACGAGAAACTCGCCGCTCAATCCGACAACAAGGGCTTTTTTTACCTGATATCAATTCCCCCCGACCGCAAGACCAAGATAAGTATGATGATATTCGCGGCCACCGTGTTGCTGATGGGTTTTCACAAGCGCATTGAGGGTCTCGTCGGCGTGCGCGAAAACACGCTTTTGATGATGCTCCCCGTAATATCGGCGGGCATCGTAATGATCTACCGCCACGACAGGGCCAGACACTACATAGAGCGCGAGGTCGAGTGGCAATCGCTTCTCTTTTTTATGTTTCTGTTCGCTCAGGCCGGAGTGATTCAAAGTTCGGGCATAGCGACTTTAATGGCCCAAAAAATGCTCTCGTTGATAAGCGACCCGGGCATACTGGCCGCTGCCGTGCTTTTTTCAAGCGGTTTTCTATCGAGCATACTTGACAACGTCGTGGTGGTCGCCTCTTATGTGCCCATAATAAGAAATATGGACATCGCCGATAAAAGTATTCTCTGGTGGGCGCTTCTCTTCGGAGGTTGCTACGGAGGGAATGTAACGATGGTAGGTTCCTCGGCGAACATCGTCGCTCTGGGCATCTTGGAAAAGAAAGCGAATGTGAAGGTAAGTTTCTCCGAGTGGCTAAAAATAGGAGTGGTGGTGGGAACCGTAAGCGCTCTGATTTCTTTG
>JASEHK010000316.1 GCA_030018875.1 Endomicrobiia bacterium
GGCGAAAGTCGTCAAATCAACCGCGCGACGCCATATATTCCATTATGCGCTCGGCGGCGGCGACTTCGTTTAAATCGCCCGTGTCCAAGCGAAAATCGCAGTCGGCGTAAAACGGCTCGCGCTCGGCTAAAAGTTTTTTTATCTCACCGATGACGTCCGGCTTCTTCAACAGCGGGCGGTCGTCGGTATTTTTGAGGCGTTCGAAAATCTTCTCGGGCGAGGCGGCGAGATTTATGATTATAGCATTTTTTCTCAAAATGGCGATGTTTTCCCGTCGGAGAACGACGCCGCCACCCGTGGATATGACCTTGTTTTCAAGGAGCGAGACCTCCGAGACGACTTCGTTTTCCAAATCGCGAAACGCTTTTTCGCCGGCGGAGGCAAAAATCTCCAATATGGTTTTCCCCGAGCGGCGCTCGACGAGCCTGTCGGTATCCACAAACTCTCTTTTGAGACGGGAGGCCAGAATCTTTCCTGTGGCGGTTTTACCCGTGCCCATAAATCCCGTCAGAACAATGTTCATATTTTCACAAATGCACGACATCGCCGGAATGTTTCAGAGATAAAAACATCAGCAGATATTCCCTCAGGTGGCGGGTCAGAAGAAAATTATTCTTGATATGCTCTCTGCCGTTTGCGCCCAATTTTGCCGCATATTCCGGCGAGTGAAGGAGTTGCTTTATCCAATATGCCGTGCCCTCTACCGTGCGAGTGAGTATGCCCGAATATTTGTGCGTTATCTGCAAAGGTATCCCGCCCACGGCGCCCGCTATCACCGGTTTGCCTTTCCAAAGCGCTTCGGAAACCGTAAGACCAAACCCCTCGCGCAAGGATTTTTGAAGAATCACGTTTGAGCCCCGCTGAAGAGCGTTTATCTCCAAATCCGACGACGGCGGCAAAAGAAGAATGAAAATATCCTTGTCGCCGGAAGCGGCTTCGCGCACTTCGGCCAGGACTTTTTCTCCTTCCGGATCGTCCGTGGCGCCGCCGCCGGCAAGCACCAACTGAGTGTCAACGTATTTTTTGGCCTGCTTGTAGGCTTCGATTACTCCGACGGGATCTTTAAGATAATCGAAGCGCGATATCTGCGTGACCACGGGGCGCGCGCGGTCGATGCCGAATCGCTCGAACACCGATGAAATATAATCTTCGGCGAGTTCCTTGTTTTTGTCCGACAACGGGTCGATAGAGGGCGCGATGAGAATCTGTCTTACGGAAAGTGTGCGGGCAAAAGCGGGCGCGGAAAAAACGGCCGCGTCGTATTTTTCTATGTATTGTTTAAGGAAAGTCCAGAG
>JASEHK010000317.1 GCA_030018875.1 Endomicrobiia bacterium
GGGCGTCAACAATAATCTCGACAAAGACGTATTCACGCCTTATCAGGTCGAGCGCGGGGCGTCGGACGGCGCAAGATACGCCGGTTACGTCAACGCATTTTACACCAGAGATTCCCGCGTTGGCCACGGGACTGCTCTTGGCATAAAATATTTCGACAAATCCCTGCTTCTTAATTCAAATTGGAACCCGTACATATCTTCTTCTCTGCAGGCCGAATACATGCAGGCGGGCGCCGATTTCGCCCTGGAGAAACCTCTCGGAAAGGCGGTTCTTTTGTCCGAGGTTGAAGTGAATTACGGGCGTTACTCCAACACCTCGGGGGAAATTAAACTTGTCGGCGGCGTGGTCAAGCAAAGCGTTTCCGCGGGCAAATATGAATTCGGATTAAGGTACGCCGCCATAATTCCCGACGCCAATATGGCGTATTCCACATCCACCACCGGAGTAAGATACAAGATAGTCGACGCCGGCATAATCCACGAGATTACGCCCAGTATAGTCATAAATCATTCCAAGAACATTAAGGTGGTAATGGACGCGCCCATAGGCATAGGCACGCCGGTCGTTATGGAAAAAAATAACGGCCCCTACGACCTCATGAAGCAGCCCGACCAGACGTCGTACATTCGGTCCGGCAAGGTCGAGCGTCAGGATATTTTCACTGGCCGGCTGATGTTCCAGTTTGTTTTCTAAAACTGCGGCGGTTGCCGTACTATTATCGCTTACGGCATTGCCGTTATACGGCGGGACGATTGTGTCCATATCGGGCGCGCGCGGCGTTTACAGCGTAACGGCGCGTTTTTCCGTAGCCGCGCCGCCCGAAAAAGTGCGCGAGGTTCTTACGGATTATGAAAGCATACCCGCCTATTCTTCTTCCGTCGTCAAAAGCGAAATAAAGAGCCGGAAAAACTCCAACGTTATTCTTGAACAGGTGGGAAGCCAGAGGATACTGCCGATTTATTCCGTCAATGTGCATTTGCTGCTGACGGTCGAAGAAACCGAAGACGGCATAGAGTTTGAAGATATTTCCGGCAGGGACTTCCGTATTTACAGAGGCCGGTGGAAAATCGCGGCCATACAAGGCGGTTCCGAGGTGGAATATTTTCTGACGGCGCAACCGGCTTTTTATGTGCCCGGGTTTATCGCCAATATGATATTTGTCGGCAAAGCCAAAGAAATTTGCCGAGAACTTATTAATGAGATAGACAGGCGTTCCGCCCCCCTGTCGTTGCGGTATCGGCGTGAAAGGTTCCCTAAACCGTGAAAAAAAAGATACTCATC
>JASEHK010000318.1 GCA_030018875.1 Endomicrobiia bacterium
TGCATCTTTCTGGGAGGGCGCGAAATGGTCGCGCGGACGCGAAAGGACGTCGGGCAAAAAGGAAAGCTCTCTTTTGAAACTCTCGTGCGACAAAGCGCTCAATCTTCTCGGGTGGCGCGCGGCGATGCCTTTCGGTGAGACCGTCGCGTTGACGTCCGAATGGTACAAAACATATTACGCGAAACGCGGACGCGCGGACATGGAGCGTTATGCCGTCGGGCAAATCGAGTCATATATAGAAAAGGCCGTCGAGCGCGGCATTCCGTGGGCAGCGGGGCGGGCAAAATGATAGAGGGCGTTCTGGTAAAGCCGCTAAAACAAATCGCCGACTCTCGCGGCAAGGTAATGCGTATGATTCGCGCCGACGACTCTCATTTCGGCGGATTCGGCGAGGTCTATTTTTCAGTCGTCAACACGGGGGTGGTCAAAGCGTGGAAAAAACATCTTAGGATGACCCAGAACTTCGCGGTGCCGTCGGGAAAAATCCGTCTCGTGATTTACGACGACCGCGAAGGCTCAAAAACCCGGGGACAAATTAAAATAATAGAAACGGGCGAAGATAATTACGCTCTGGTTCAAATACCGCCGCTTTTGTGGTACGGCTTCAAAGGCATCTCGGACGTCCCCGCCATGATAGCGAACTGCTCGGATATCCCTCACGACCCGTCGGAGACAGAACGTATGGAAGATACCGACAAAAGAATACCTTACGACTGGAAATAAATATGCCCGTTCAACAAAAACCATCGCCCAGAGTAAGTGTGATGATGAACTGCCACAATTCGGCGCGATACCTTAAAGAAGCCATAGACAGCGTTTATTCTCAGACCTTCGGCGACTTCGAGATAATATTCTGGGACAACGCTTCCACCGACTCAAGCGCCGAAATCGCCAAGAGTTATACCGACGGGCGGCTGAGATATTTCAGAAGCGACGAAAAAACGACGCTGGGAAAAGCCCGCAACCTCGCGCTAAAAAAGTCCGAGGGAGAATATGTGACATTTCTTGACTGTGATGACATCTGGCTTCCGGAAAAACTCGAAAAACAAGTAGCAGCCTTTGAGCGCGGAAAAGCGGATTTCGTTTATTCGAATTATTACATTTACAATCAGCGAAAAAACGTCAAAAAACTCGCCTTTTCCGGACCGCAACCCGAGGGGCTGGCATTCGAAGATTTATTCCTGCGATACCCCATCGGCATTCTCACAGTCGCGCTAAAAATATCTAAATTGTCGGCAATGGAAGAATTGTTCGACGAGAGTCTGACTTGCC
>JASEHK010000319.1 GCA_030018875.1 Endomicrobiia bacterium
CCGAATTGGCCGCCTTATCCGTCGCATTTCTGGGCGTGCTGTTTTTCTGGCACCGCGGCAAGGACGAGAAATCGCTGACTAATGAAAGCGTCATCGGGTTGGTTTATGTGTTGTCGTGTGCTCTGGGGTTGATACTTATCGCAAAAAATCCCAGGATTGAGGCGTCGGGCATCGATTTGCTCAAAGGAAATATTCTCTATACCACAACTTCCGACCTGATATTACTCAGCATCATGACGGTCGTTATTTTGCCGCTGCATATTCTGCTTTTTAAGGAGTTCCTGTTCGTATCTTTTGATAGGGAGACGGCGCATACGACAAAGTTGAGAACGAATTTGTATGAATTTATTTTATATTTGACCATAGGTATTACGGTTGCATTATGCATGCGCGTCGGAGGAATACTATTCGTTTTCGGCTCTCTTGTAATTCCGCCGCTCATAGGTTTGATCTTGATACGGAGAATAGGTTTTGTTTTTCTGTTTTCGGTGATCGCAGCCGTCGTTTCCGCAGTATCCGGAATTTTCCTGTCTTATTTTCTCGACCTACCTTCCACCCCTGCTATTTTATGTATTTACGGATTGGTTTTTATTCTCGTCAGTTTTTGTGCGAGTATCTTCAAATAGCCCCCTCAAAAGTAGTTTTAACGAGTATTCTTCAAAAAAACTTGACAGCGGTGTTTTTTTATTGTATAATTAGCATATGCCAATAATCTCGAGGAAATATTATGCCGAGACCGTTTAAATGCAGAAGAATATTCTGTAACCCCCAGTACACATATTTTAAACCAAGGGGAATTCCGTTGACGGAACTTGAAGAGATAAACCTGACTCTGGATGAACTCGAAGCAATAAGGCTTGCCGACAAGGAAGGCATGTACCAGGAAGAAGCGGCTGAAAAAATGAGTGTTTCAAGGCAAACCTTCGGAAGCATATTGAATTCCGCCCACGAAAAGATAGCCGAATTTTTAATAGGGGGCAAAGCGTTAAGCATAAAAGGAGGTGAGATTGAAATGATTGAACGTCACTTTGTATGTTACGATTGCAAGAATGAATGGTCACTCCCTCACGGCACTGGAAGGCCGAAAGAATGCCCAAAATGTCAAAGTATTAACATTCACAGAGCGCCCAAAGACAGGGGTTGGGCAAGAAAAAAAGGCGCGGGCATGGGACGCGGCTGCGGGAGAAGGGGCGGATGAGGGTATGTATTCCCGCGGAAACAAATGTAGGTATTGAACCGGGCGCGCACGTCCATTACGTT
>JASEHK010000031.1 GCA_030018875.1 Endomicrobiia bacterium
GCTCCGACGTTACGTCGGAGCAACTACAATTCTTTCTTTTGTCATAGAACATATTACGTTTGTATTAGTCGCGGCGCGGACTTTCAAACGACTTCAACGCGTCATACAGCCCCGGATAAAAAGGATTTATCATAAAGGCCTCTTCGCTGTGACGGCGGACGGCTTCGGCGTCGCCCCGCGCGACGGCGATTTCGGCAAGCACTAATCGCGGTGTGAGGTATCCTTGATTTCCGTCGGCAACGGCGCGCATAAAATCCTCGGCCTCGTCGTCGCGGCCCAGCGATAGTTTGGCTCTGGCTATTTTGACGGCAATGACCGGGTTTTTCTCGGCGGCATACGCCCTCTCGTATTGCCAAAGAGCTCCCTCGAAGTTCCCCCTGCGTCTTAACCCGTCACCGAGCCGCGCGTGTCTCATCAAGTCGGCGGGAATAAGTTCGTCCTCCGCTCGGAGACCATAAAGCGGCAGGTCGGGAAGTCCGGTCGCGTCCGATGGAGGGGCGGCAGATTTAAGCCGTTCGCGCCAAGCCCTCTCGATTTTGGCGAACGATTCTCCGGAAGCGCCCGAAAGCGCGCGCTTTTCGTCGGACTTTTTCATCTCTTCGAGCCATTTTTCGATAATCCCTCTTCCGTATCTTTCGACGATAAAATCAACGAAACTTCCGACCTGAGCAAAAGCCAGGGAAATCTCCTCTCTCGTCGGAAGGTAAACAAGCGAAGGCGACATTTTTGCGAAAGGTATGAGTTTGTCCGCGCGCGCCGCCGAGGCAAGCCGCGATGAGGAATAATCCGAAAGATAAAGAGGCGTTGTCGAGCGCCACAGTGTGTCCGTCCAACGCGCGACGCCTTCGTGAACCCACAGCGGACAATTGTATCCGGTGACGCGATTGATTGCGAAATGAGAATACTCGTGCGCGAGGGTATCCAACCAATTGTAGCCGAGCGCGAAGTTTCGCGGAGAAAGTATCATCAACCTGTTGAATTTACATATTCCGACGGTGCCTGATTTTTCAAGTATCGCTTCGCCGAGAGTGGACGCGGCGGCGAAACTTTTTTTATCGGGATAAATTTCCACGAGCACTTTTTCAAGAGACGAATAACCGAATATGGCGTCGGCGGCGGAGCGGATTTTTTCGAGACGTTCAAGCGCAAAGTCAGCCATTATGGCGTCTTCGGGAAAATGGCGCAAAATAAAATGCTCGGATTCTTTTTGGACGAACCCGCGCGAAACCGAGGCCATGTAGGCCGAGTAGTTGCTCAAAAAATCTTTTCCCGACGCAGGAGCCGACGAAAGTCCGGCGGCCGAGACGTAATCTCCGCGATAAAGCGCGAGCCACGCCGCAAGGCGGTTCTTCCCCGACGCAGAGGCCGGCGATATTAGTTTTTCGGCACGAACGAAATCTCCGGCCTCAAGGAGCGCGTAAAAATCCTTTTCCGACGGGGTTTTATAATCCGCTTGAGTTAAAGACAAAGCCGCCAAGAAAAAAAACAGCGCAAGCGCGACGGTAAAAGCGCGTCGAGCGACTCGATGGAAGGCATTCCGAGACATTGCGAGATTATGGTAAAAGCGCGTCATTCGACCAGCCGCCTGTAATATTTTTTTATGAGCTCCTCGTAATTTTCGGGATGGCGCTCCCTGAGATATTTAAGTATCTCTTCGCGGAACGCCGGCGGGACTTTGTAATCTTTGGCTCCGGGCAGTTCGACATGCTCCACGCGAGCGCCGGCAAAGCCGGACGACCCCGACGGCGCGCCGGACATTCCCTGCGCGGGCATAGGAGAGGATGCCCTGATAGAAGGCGCGGGACGCGATCCGAACGAAGAGGCGCCCATGCCGCTGGCCGCGTTCGAGAGATTTTCTGACGATGAAGATAAAATCTCTATGACTCTTTTTTGGTTTTTCGCGCTTGAGTCAGGATTAAAACGCGCGAGGTTTTCCGACGAGAGCGCCATCTCGCCCGACGCCTCCGACATATTCTCAAGTGTATCGTATGAAACAACGGCCGTTTCCCTGGCTAATTTTGCGAGTGCCGAGCGCGACGCGGCGAGGCGGACTTTGAGATCTTCCTGACGCGCGGCATCGGCGGTCGCTGTCTTTTTCTCGCCGGCGGTCAGAGGCACATCCGGTCTTGTTTTTAGCAGGTCCGATATCTCTTTTTCTTCAGCCATTATCGAGCGAGCGGTTTTGATGTCGGTTTCTTTGGAGTGACGCGTCGAGGATTCAAGCCATGAAACGACTCCGGGATATTGCGCTATCACGTCTTCGAGAAATTTCTGCGCGTGCCTGACCTTTCCGTCTGAGAACTCGCCCTGTATTTTTTCCATCAATGGAACCGGTCCGGCGGCACCGGAGACGCCGGCCGCCGAAAGAGCGCGGGCACGGCCGACGATGGCGGACTGCTGGACGGCGAGGGCATTAAGCGCGCCCTCCTGCTCCCTGATGACCCGGGCGCGACGGTTCGAAGTGACGCGCTCGGTCGAAGAAAGTATCTCTCCTTGAAGGCGGACGATTTGGGCAATCTCCCCCGAAACCCGCGACATAATCGCAGCGGCCTCCTGAGGACGGCTTCGCGCCGATAGATTCGCCGAGGCCTTTTTCAAGAGGTCGCGCATCTTGACGAGCTCTTCCTTCATGTTCGACATCGCCCGCGCCGCCGATTTCAAATCGCCTTTGGCGGCGGCGGCGCGTATCTCTTCCAGAAGTCCTTTTGCCGACGGAAAATCCATATCGCGCGCGGCGTCGGAATTGACGAACTCCTCGGGCAAAAGTTGCGGCATTTCGCGCATCAGATTTTCTATCTCGCCCATAATGCGCGATATCTCTGCGAGTTCGGCATTCATGGACTCGGCATTTCCGGCCTCAAGCGACTCCAAAGCCGAGTCGAACCTGCGCTCCATGACGAGAAAATCCGATTCTATGTCGGCATATCTTTGATTTTTTATTACGTCGGCGGACAGAATGGCGATGTTCTCAAGCGCCGTTATCGCTCTGGCCTGCTCGTCGAGCAGATGGTTGCGGTCTTTTGAAGCGGCGGCGGCGACGGCCGCCGAAAGCGTTTTGGCCGAAAGAGCGTCAAGGTCGTCGCGCATTCCGGAATACTCTTTCATAAGATACCCGTCGAAATACGGGTCGGCCGACATCTTTTCAAGCGTCGAGGAAAGTTTCGACGAGAGTTTTTCGGTCGCGGATTTTATGCCTCGTTGCTCCGAGGCGACGGCATCCCACGGAGGCGTCTTCTCTTTATCAACAGATGCGCGCGCGGCGGTTTGCGCTGAGAGAATATCCAGTGCTTCCGTCGCTAAATGCTCGAGTTCCAACATTATTTCGTCGTGCGATTTTTCATAAGAAAATATCTCTATAAAATATGCCTTGGAGCGACCCGTGTTTCCGGCGGCGTCCTCGGCGGAAACGCTGTATCTTACGCCCGCGGCGGGGGAGGCCTTTATTTTTTTCAAATCCAATTCATATTCCGATATCCACTTACGGCGGGATGTCTCTACCGTCGTAGAATCGGGCGAGGGCGTAAGAAGACGTATATCTTCGACGGCATCTCCCGCTCGCAGGTGAAACTTCGCGGATATGACTCCGAAATCATCCTCGCAAACAAAAACCACGGGAATCTTCTCATCTCCTCCGGCGACGATGTCGCGAGCGGGCGATATTATTTCCACCGACGGAGATTCATCATTCTTTATCTCTATGCCGTATTCCCCCGAGAAAAATTCGTTTCCTCCCGCGACCGTCAAAAACTTATAACGTCCGGAGCTCCTCGGCGCGAACGACAAAGTCGCGGCGCGGCCCGTTTTATCGAGCCGCATTTCCAGCGCGCGCGCGCCCGTTGTCATTGCCGCGGAATCGAGAGGACGCGAGGAATAGGCGGTTATGCTTACGCGGGCGCCTTCGTTACATTCTATGTTGGGATTGTTCTCGACGACGCGGGGCGGGGACTGCGTGTAGGCGGGATAATCGTATCTTATCTTGAAACTTTCGAAAACGGCGGGCTGCTCGACGATGAGAGTGTATTCTTTGGTGCGCGCCGAGCCGAGAGCGAAATAATATCCGATGTTCTCGTAAACGGCGGCGATTTCTTTCGTCCAGACGAGAGAATGGGGGCTCTCGACGCCTTCAAGTCCGAGTTGCGCGAATTTACGTCCGTGCGTCGAGACATATAGCCGCGGGCGCTCCCGCGCCTCGGCGGCAAGCGTTGCCGAGAGCATGACCGGCCGGCCGAATATCACGCGCGTATCGCCGGGAGAAACCCGGAGTTCCTCCTGGCTAAGCATTGTCAATGAAAGCGCCCTCGAAGCCGCCCGAAACTTAATCGGATAGGCGAAACGAAAAGACGCGGCGAGAATCAAACAGGCGGTCAGCCTCAATAACTTCGGCGACAAGCCCGACGGCAACGATTCCGACGGGGCGGTTCGCCCGAGGAGCGAGGCGGTCCGCTTTATGTGGGCGGCAACCAGGAGGTCGGAGGCGGAACGCCCGTCGGGTCGGACAATAAGCGAGTAAGCCGTCGAGAAATCGTCGGACAGAGCGGGATGGCGGCGCTCGTGCATCCTGATGAGACGCGGAGCGTTGAAGCGCGGAGCGACGAAGAGAGCGTATTTGACGACAAGATACGCGCACAAGAGCGCCTGAGCCGTCGCGGCGGGCGCGAAACTGTTTCCGGAAATATTCAGGTAAGCGGCTGCAAGAACAGCCAGAAAAAAAATGCCGACGCAGATGATGGCGAAATCAACGGCGAAATGCGCCGCTGCGACCAGCGCGAATCTTTTTTTAAGCGCGCCAACGAAAGATAATATTTTTTCTTCGTGGTTCATCTTCGCTCAATAGGTTCGTCCGGGCCGCGCGGTGAGAGTACACGGCGGGCGCGTCCGGCAGAGGAGCGTACTTCCTAATATTTCATGATATTCCGACGGAGGGAATGTTTAAGAGCAAAACTTCGTAAGCCCGGCCGTTGCCGTCAATCTTTGTGACGGCCATATCGGCGATACCGTTTATCAACCCTTTATAACCCCCAACGGCCTCATACGCGCGACTTTTTTGGAAATGCCCGCGCCGACGCAGACCTCGACGACTTCGGAAATATCCTTGTACGCCTCCGGCGCCTCTTCGGCGAGCGTTTTCCAAGATTCGGAAACTACGTATATGCCCTCGGAGGCAAGGCGATTTTTCAACTGCTCGCCGCGTACTTTTTTCAATATCTCAGAGCGGCTCATAACGCGGCCCGCGCCGTGCGGATTGGAGCCCCATGTCTCCTTCATCGCGCCATCGGTTCCGACGAGAACATAGCTCGCCGTGCCCATCGTTCCGGGAAGAATCACCGGCTGCCCCATCTCTTTGTAAGAGAGCGGAATATCCGAATGCCCGGCGGCAAACGCCCGCGTCGCGCCTTTGCGGTGAACGAGAACTTCTTTGCCTTCGTGCTTCTCGCGCTTGGCTATGTTGTGAGCGACATCGTAAATGAGTTCGAGTCCGATACCCGATACGGGACGGCCCGAAACTTTGGCGAATACTTCTCTCGTCCAGTGAGTTATAAGCTGGCGATTGGCCCAGGCGTAGTTGGCGGCGGCGGCCATCGCGGAAAAATATTTTTTGCCTTCGGGAGATGAAACCGGCGCGCAGGCGAGCTGCCTATCGGGAAGATGAATGGAATATCTCTCGGAGGCCGCCACGAACGACTTGGCATTATCGTCGCAGACCTGATATCCGAGTCCGCGCGAGCCCGTGTGTATCATAACGGTGATTTGTCCGGCGAAAAGACCGAAAACCGCGGCGGCCTTCTCGTCGAAGATTTCGACGACTTCCTGAATCTCAAGAAAATGATTGCCCGCGCCCAAAGTCCCCAACTGCTCCCGCCCCCTCGTGGCCGCGCGCGCGGAAACGGCATCGGGATCCGCGCCGTTCATCGTCCCCGATTCCTCGGTATGCTCAATATCTTCCGACGAGCCAAAACCGCGCTTGACTGCCCACTGCGCGCCTTTTTCAAGAACCTGTTTGACTTCGGAAAGTGAGAGGGTGATTTTGCCGGTCGAACCGACGCCCGACGGAATATGCCGGAAAAGTTCGTCAATAAGTCCGGCGACTTTTATTTCGGCGCGGGTAAGGTTAGTGCGAAGAAGACGAACGCCGCAGTTGATATCGTATCCGACACCGCCCGGGGAGACGACGCCGCTCTCGATGTCGAAGGCCGCCACTCCCCCTATCGGAAATCCGTAGCCCCAGTGGACGTCGGGCATTGCAAGCGATGCGCCGACGATGCCCGGAAGACAGGCGACATTGGCAACCTGCTCGGCGGCGCGCTCCGCCACTATGTGCGGAACCATTTTTTCCGACGCGTAAACCATCCCGGGAGAGAGCATATCGCCGGTTTGCTCAACGCGCCATCGCCAGTCGTCGATTTTTGTGAGCCGCGGGATAGGTTGCATAATTTGGGGATTATATCAATGTAAAAAGAGTGGCGTCATTGCGAGCCCCCGACTTGTCGGGGCGAAGCAATCTATCGTCACTTTATGCTATGACAGATTGCTTCGTCAGTCGCGGAGTTTACCCCGATTTTTTTATCGGGGTTCCTTCCTCGCAATGACAAGTCGGAAACTATTGCTCGACGGCGGCAGCAACGGCGTCGCCGTTGCCGTTTTCTTCTTTTATCACGGTCGCTACGGCGGCGAGGCGGTCGCCTTCTTCGAGCCTTACGAGCCGCACACCCTGAACATTTCTGCCGATGACCGACACAGCCTTGCAAGCGAGTCGTATCGTTATGCCCTTCTGGGTCATCAACATCACATCGCCGGTGTCCATGGCTTTTTTTATTCCGATGACGCGGCCGTTGCGGTCGGTCGTCTTCATATTTCTGACGCCTTTGCCGCCGCGAGTTTGCAGACGGTATTTGCCGACTTCGGTGCGTTTTCCGTAGCCGTTTTCGGACGCGCTCAGGAAAACGTCGTCTTTGGCGACGGCTTCCATTCCGACGACGACGTCGTTTTTTTCGAGTTTTATGCCGCGCACTCCTCTGGACACTCTCCCCATAGACCGCACGTCGCTTTCTTTGAAACGAATCGCGATGCCGTCGGCGGTGGCTATTATGACTTCGGACTTTCCGTCGGTGCGCTTTACGTCCATTAGTTCGTCGCCCGTCTCGAGATTGATGGCGATTATGCCGCCCTTTCTCGGATTGGAGTACTCGGCCAAAGTCGTCTTTTTTATCGTGCCGTTTCTGGTGCACATTATAAGATACGTCTCTGTTTCTTCGTCGAACGCCCTGATGGGTATCGCCGAGGTTATGCGCTCATCCGACGACATCGAGATGAAATTGACTATCGCCTTGCCTTTGGACGCGCGATTGCCTTCCGGGATTTCGTAAACCCTGAGCCAGTGGCAACGCCCGCGACTGGTGAACAGCAACAGGTAAGCGTGCGTATCCGTGCTGAATAAATCCTCGACGAAATCTTCCTCTTTCGTCGTCATTCCCGTTACACCGCGCCCGCCGCGGCCTTGAGCGCGATAGGTGGACAGGGGTATGCGCTTTATGTAGCCGGCATGGGAAATAGTCACGGCGACTTCTTCGTGCGGGATAAGGTCTTCTTCGTCGAGCTCTACGGCCTGGGCTATTATCTTCGTGCGGCGCTCGTCGCCGTATTTTTCCCTCAAATCCTCGAGTTCGGTTTTTATGACACCAAGAATCTTCCTGGGATCGGCGAGAATGGATTTGAGTTTTTCGATGAGTTTGATGAGTTCCAGATATTCGTCGTCAATCTTTTTGCGTTCCAGATTCGTGAGATGCTGGAGCTTCATGTCGAGTATGGCCTGCGCCTGTATTTTGGAAAGCTTGAAATTAGCCATCAGACGCTCGCGGGCGTTTTCGACATCCTTGGATTCTTTTATCGTCTTGATGACGGCGTCGAGATGGTCGAGCGCGATTTTCAATCCTTCGAGTATGTGAGCGCGCGCCTCGGCTTTTTTGAGCTCGAATATGGTGCGGCGCACCACGATGATTTTGCGATGCTCGACGTAATTTTCGAGCATCTGTTTGATGTTCAATATCCTCGGCTTGCCGTCAACTATGGAAAGCATAGTCACGCCGAAGGATACCTGCATCTGGGTGTGCTTGAAGAGCTGGTTTAAGACGACCTGGGCGTTTGTGTCGCGCTTAAGCTCTATTACCACGCGCATTCCGTCGCGGTCGGACTCGTCTCTGAGATCGGAAATGGCGTCCAATTTCTTGTCGCGGACGAGACCCGCTATCGTCTCAAGTAAATTGGCCTTGTTGACCTGGTAGGGCAGTTCGTTGATGATTATCGCCTGACGGTTGCCCTTAATTTCCTCGACTTCGGTCTTCGAGCGGATCTTGACGGAACCGCGGCCGGTCTCCAAGTAGTCCTTGATACCGGCGCGTCCGTAGAGTATGCCCGCCGTCGGAAAATCGGGGCCTTTTATGATTTTGGAAAGTTCCGCGATAGTGACGTCGCGGTTTTCTATAAGAGCAAGCGCTCCGTCTATGACTTCCGTGAGGTTGTGAGGCGGCATGTTGGTGGCCATACCGACAGCGATGCCCGAAGAACCGTTTATAAGCAGGTTCGGAAGTTTCGCCGGAATTATCACCGGCTCTTCCATCGAGCCGTCGTAATTGGGCATGAAATTAACCGTGTCTTTGTCGAGGTCGCCGAGCATCTCGTCGGAAATCGCCGAGAGGCGCACTTCCGTATAACGCATCGCGGCCGGTGAATCGCCGTCAACAGAATTATGAACAAAAACGCCACTTGCCAGAGCAAAATTATGAGTGCCTTCTACCGTTAAATCATAAACATCCTCATATTTTTTAATGAATTCCACTTTTTTGACTTTATGGTTTCTATTTATCTCATATAAAACTTTGTTTATATCATTGTTGAAATATTTGGAGAATCCGAGATGAAACAGTTCTCTATATGCCGGATTTTTCCACAACCTTTTTAACGTTTCGCCTGCTCTTTTACTAAAAATTTCCCGAACCTGCGGGTTTCTTTTTACATACTCTATGTTTACCCTGCTTAACGTCTCAATCATTTTCCTTCTATATGCGGAATCGTGCCAATTTTTCAGATTTCGCTCCCGTAACCGTTCTGCATATAATTTTCTATTTTTAGATTCATCCCAGAATTTTTTCCTCCCGGACGCTATTTTTTTTCTGTATTGCTCATCCGAATGTCGCAAAGCCGCTATTTTCTTATGCAAATTCCAATGTTCATTCCACTGAATACGTCTTAAGTTGTCGGGGTCATTGTTCAGTTTGTTAAAGTCAATATGATGACGGATCCTGCCATCGGATTTTTTGTACTTTTTGTTTTTCAAATTCCATTCGTCTGACAACAAATGGCATAAAATCCACTTATCTTTTTTCCTGGAATATATCATCTGATATCCTAAAAGCTCCGGCTTGAATCCGTCACTTTCATCGGATAATTTTAAATACGCAGGCATTAAAGAATCTCCGGAAGCCAGATGCTGAGCTTCCTTATACGTGCCGTCTAACAACATAAATTTATGGCTCAGAGTGCATTTTATTTCTTCCCCGTTGTCAAGAATCAGTTTCATTATCTCGGCATTCTTTTTTGTCAATCTCGGATTTTTTATTTCAGCAATTTCAATATCCCCATCTGCGCAAACGGTATAGGTATAGTTCTTTTTGCCTGTTTTATGCTCTTTTATCAATCCCTCAAAACTTAAATCCCGGCCGCCGGTTAACTTCACTTTCGTATCTTTTGTGAAACACCCGAAGTTCCCCTGGCCTTCGACCAGAGGATAACGCAAAGAGAAGTCCTGCGCCATTCTTACCATCGCGTCGTAGACGGACATATCTCCGTGCGGATGATATTTACCCAGACAATCACCGACCACGCGCGCGGATTTTTTGTAGGCGGAGTTATGGCGCAGCCCCATTTCTTTCATCGTGAAAAGAATGCGGCGATGGACGGGCTTAAGGCCGTCTCTTATGTCGGGCAGAGCGCGGCTCATTATCACGCTCATCGAATAGTCAATGAAGGACGTCTTCATCTCGTCCTCGATGTTGCGCGGGCTCACGCCGACGGGAAGGATGTCGAGTTTTTCCTGTTTCATCGAGGATGCGGGCGCTTTGTCCGCGCCGTCGGTTTTTTCCGGAGGAGTTTTCTCGTCCGACGGACGTTCTTTCTCGGGAGGAAGTTTTTCATTTTTGTCTTTGTCGTTTTTCTCGGGCATTGCTGGTTTCCTTTCGAAAGATATATGTCAAAAATCTCTGTCTTTGGCGGACAGAGGTTGTTTTGAATCAATTTTTATGGGGCGTATCATTGGTTATTTTCTATACCCAGAAAATTCTCTGGCAATAGGCGCTTATACCGATACCGTTGGTGTAATTAGTTTGGACTCTATATGTAGGTTCACCGTCCACGGAAATTATATATCCGACATCGGTCTTGCTGTCATTTTTGGCGTCTATATTTTTTACCACTTTCAGATTTTTGTCGACCGGTTTATAAATTATGACATCGTTGGCGTTTACGATAATAACATACAAGTCCTCATCATCGCACCCCGTGACAAAATTAAGAAAATCTATCCTACAGCCAAGAGACAACGAATTGAAAGCATCAAAACATAATTTGTTCAACTTAATCTGATATTTTTTTCCGTTCTCCGCGGCCCATTTCAGTAATCTTCGATCTTTTATAACCTTATTCTTTAACAAACACCGCGGGGAACTTGGCGCTTTCAAATAATTTCTTAAATGCTGCCACATTTCTTTGTATTGCTCGGAGAAATCCACGCCTAAAAACTTCTTTATCTTTCTTGCGCCCAGATTTTTAAGAGTTCCCGTTCCGACTTTGGCGATGGATTTTATGGAAAATCTCGTCTTTTGACTACTATTGTGTTCGGCATCCACATCCGAAGTTGTTTCTATTAACAAGTTCCTGCCGACCCAGACTACTTTTATGACTCGGCCTTTCTTTGTAGTTTCATAACTAATAATGTCTTTGATTTTGGGCTGTATCTTTATAAAATTGTCGTTTTGTAGTTTGAGCCGCGCGGTTCCGTCGGGCAAGGGAAGTATTTTATCCATCAAAGATGAGAGGTCTTTACTGTAAGAAAAAGTTACACCGCATGAGCAACAGATATACTGGCATACCAGTAATTCAAAATAGTCGGCTTGCGCCCTATTGGATTTTACTTTTCTGTTTTTCATTACTATAAAATATACCTGCCGACTATCCGGTTTATCATGCCTCGCTCCGTCGCGCAATCATATCCGATGTCTTCTTTCATTTTGTCCACGATGTCCTTCACAATAGCGGTTATTCGTACGACATCGGTTTCGTTAAAATCAAAAAACGGCAGTTTTTTAATGTCTCTTATTTGTATGGAATTGGTATGATTGAAAGTTTTTAGGATTTTATTGTAAATATCGCTGTTCAAAATACCGACGAAAAACTCCGCCGGATATCTGTGCGGGTCCTTCGGAAAAAAACACATCGCCTTGTTGCTTTCCCACAACGCCCCCGGAGTGGCCAATCTTGCGGACAAAGAAGAGCAAACGCCCGAAATCAAAAACCCCTGCCTTTTGTCGTCGAGATTGTAATTGCGCGGCATTTTGTAGTGTTTTCTGGAGGCCGCGTCCCATTTCAGACAATACTCTGCCGGCAAATAATACTTGCAGTCGCCGCCTTTTTTGTGATAAAACCGCCATTTGTCATTGTCGACATTTTTTGCGGGCACAATGGCCACGACGCCGTTTTTCGCGTATCTCGCGCCGTTGTAATCAACTATTCCCAAAAATCTGTTGTTGTCGGTGGTATGCATCCCAAGCCCGCCGTCGAGGAAATCCACCATTTGTTTCGCCTTTTTTATTTTTTCAAGCAACTCCCCCACGCCGGTAACAAAGATATAATCCGGATAGTCCAGAAACTTTTTTTGCCGGACGCAATATCTTTTGCCGGCGTAATCGCCAATTCCCAAAGCGCGGCAATCATTAAAGACGATATTTGAGTCCCCGCGGGGCTTTTCATTGACCAGATGTATAATGCAGGTGTTTACCA
>JASEHK010000320.1 GCA_030018875.1 Endomicrobiia bacterium
TCACGGCGTATTCCGCCAGAGCCATGGGAAAACTGGCTGTAGTTATGGCGGACGAGGCCGAGTCGAAGTTCGGCCCGTTCGATTCCGCGACTAAATTTTTTACGCTATACGAAGGCATGAGCGTCATGGTCCTACGCTGCGATGATGAGTGGTATAAGGTGCGGCGGTCGGACGGCAAGGTCGGGTGGGTCCGCAGAGATACGGTGGAGATAATATAGCGCTATGTGCTTTGCGCTCCGTACTCCACGCTAAAAAAAGGCTTTATTGATGAAATCTTTCCGCGACAGGCTCAAGAGCGATATTGTGTTCCTCGACGGGGCGTTCGGCACGTACATCCAGTCACTTGGCCTTTCCGACGGCGATTTTGGTTCCCATCCGGGGTGCATGGAACATCTTGTGCTCTCCAAGCCGGATCTCGTGGCGAGGGTGCATCGGGATTATCTCGAAGCCGGCTCAGATGCTGTTGAGACGGACACCTTTGGGGCAAATGCCGTAAAACTCGCCGAATACGGTCTTGCCGGCGGCGTGTATGAAATAAACCGCTTGGCCTCCGCGCTCGCCCGCAAAGAAGCCGGCGCGTATTCCACTCAATTCTCGCCGCGGTATGTAATAGGCACAATGGGGCCCACGGGAAAACTGCCTTCGTCCACAGACCCGGTACTCGGCGGCGGGACCTACGACGAACTTAAAAAAACGTTCATGGAACAGGCGCTTGGCATAATAGACGGCGGCGCCGACGCGCTCCTTGTTGAGACAGGGCAGGACCTTTTGGAAATGAAGGCCGCCGTGAACGGCGCAAAAGAAGCCATGCGCGAGCGTGCCAGAGAGCTCGTCCTCATGGCGCAGTGCACCCTCGCCAACAACGGGAGGATGCTCCTGGGCACCGAGGTATCGGCTTTTATGGCCGTCATGGCCAATATCGGCGTTGATGTTATTGGCCTCAACTGCAGCATGGGGCCGACGGAGATGGAGCAGGCGGTCAAGTTTCTCAGCGAAAACTCTCCGGCGTATGTTTCCTGCGTTCCAAACGCGGGATTACCCGAAGAGGCCGGCGGCAGGGTGGTGTATCCGCTGGGGCCGGAAGAGATGGCGCGCATCATGGCGCGTTTCGCCCGGCAATACCGTTTAGATGTCGTCGGCGGCTGCTGCGGGACGACCCCCGAGCATATCCGTGAGATGAAGAAGGCCATAAGCCCTTCGCGTAAAAGGACGCCGCCGAAATATGTCTTTTTTGCGAGTACCTACCGCGGTT
>JASEHK010000321.1 GCA_030018875.1 Endomicrobiia bacterium
CATGACACTGCGTGTCAGTTCAGCATGACAAAAAGGAGGTTTTTCAACGGTCTCATAATTCTAAAATAATGACGATAAAAACGCTCAGTATCGCAAAACTATCGCTGCTGATATTGGCTTCGCAGCTCTTGCTGCCGTCAGGCGCGCGCACATCGTCTTTTATTAAATTGCCCGTCTCGGCCAAGTCCGTGTCATTGGGCGGCGGATTTGTGGCCGGAGATAACCTCGGCGTCGTCGAGCAGAATCCTTCGGCTCTCTTGAGTCTGCGCGGATTGTCGGCGGAGTTCTCGCAGGTCACGTATTTTGAAGGAATCGGTTTGACCGGTTTTTACGGCGGATACTCAGGCCGCGCCGCGGCCATGGCGCTTGGCTTCAAAAATTACGCCACACGGGACACCGCGCGCGATTTTCTTGGCGCCGAGACCGGCAAAATCTCTCACTCCGAAAGCGTCGTCACGGGAGCCTTCTCGACGCGCATCAACAAAAATCTCACGGCCGGCATCGGCTTTAAATCCTATTCTGCCTCTATCGCCGACGACAGCGCCGGCGGGCTTTCGACATCGGCTTCGGGCATGCTTTTTGACGCGGGCTTCACGCATTACAGACAGTCAGACGTTTACGCTTTCTCGGTCACGAACTTGGGCTCGGTCAAGTACGATTACGCAGGCGCGACTGAGCAGAGGATGCCTTTGACGTATGCCGCCGGAGCGAGGCACACCGTCGGCAATTTCGTGGGATTGTGGCAGATATCAAAATCGGACGACGTCAGGCGGATGAAACTCGCCATCGGAGTGGATTACGACATCGCCGAGTATTTCGCGCTGCGTATGGGGATGAACTATATTCAGTATTTCGATTTGACTTTCGGCGCGGGATTTAAGTTCGGAAAGTTTTATCTCGATTACGCGCTCTCTCCGCACATGGATTTCGGCTCGGTTCACAATGTGTCGCTCGGAGTGAGATTCTAAACGCCTCGGCGCGGCTTTGTCGTTGTGTATCGTGCCGCGGGGGATTTTGATATAATTTCAGCGGATGTTTGCCGAGTGGTGTAATGGTAACACGCCTGCCTCTGGAGCAGGATACTCCAGGTTCGAGTCCTGGCTCGGCAGGTTTTTTTCGCTTCTCACCCCATTATTTCTTTCCTCCGCCGTAACAACTTCGTAACAATTTTTTTGTATATTCAAAAGTAGGCAATAGGGTATAGGCAATAGGCAGTAGGAAAAGCAAAAACCTCAAAAGACCC
>JASEHK010000322.1 GCA_030018875.1 Endomicrobiia bacterium
CAAAAAATGAATTATTTCTTGACGGAAGAACAGCAGATGATGATTGAACTTGCAAGGAAAATTGCTCAGGAAAAAATTAAACCCGTAAGAGAGCATTATGATGAGGCGGAAGAATTCCCTTGGCCTATCGTCGAGGAATTCGCAAAGAGCGACCTCTGCGGGACATACATCCCTCAGGAATACGGCGGTCTTGGCGGCGGGGTGTTTGACACCGTTTTAGTCGTTGAAGAACTCTCAAAAGTTGACGGCGCCATTGCATTGGCTATCGCAGCCACATCGCTTGGGACTTTTCCGATATTGTTGTACGGCAATGAAGAACAAAAAAGAAAATATCTTCCCGACATCGCAGCGGGAAAAAAACTCGCGGCGTTCGGTTTAACCGAGCCCTCGGCCGGCTCAGACGCCACGGCGTTAAAGACCACGGCCAAAAAAGAAGGCAATCATTATATTTTAAACGGCACAAAATGTTTTATAACAAACGCCGGCGAAGCGGAAGTTTACACGGTATTTGCCTCTACGAATATAAGCAGGGGCGCGAGAGGAATTTCATGTTTCATAGTTGAAAAGGGAACGCCGGGATTTGAATTCGGCAAGAAAGAAAAAAAACTTGGCATCCGCGCGTCTTCAACCCGCGACTTAATTTTCGATAACTGTAAAATCCCCGCTGAAAATCTGCTCGCCAAAGAGGGTTACGGATTGATGATAGCCCAGTCAACTTTTGACAACTCCCGTCCGGGAGTGGCGGCGCAGGCATTAGGCATCGCCGCGGGCGCTTTGGAAGAGGCAATAAACTATGCTCGCACGCGAGTCCAGTTCGGCCAGCCGATATCTTCTTTTCAGGCGATTCAACATATGCTTGCCGATATGGCGACGGAAGTCGAGGCGGCGCGCGCTCTTTTATACGCGACCTCAAAGATGATGGATGCCCAGCATGCGTCCGGCAAGCAGGAAAGGATTACAAAAGAATCGGCTATGTCAAAATATTACGCCTCGGAAGTTGCAATGCGAGTTACAACGAACGCCGTCCAGATTTTTGGCGGCTACGGTTACTCGAGGGAATATCCCGTCGAAAAAATGATGAGAGACGCCAAAATTACCCAGATTTACGAGGGAACTTCACAGATACAAAAAAATGAAATAGCGATGGCCATTATCAAAGAAGCCGCCGCGAAAAAATAAGTCACAAGGAAACAATGAGGGTGGAGGTAATTAAAATGAA
>JASEHK010000323.1 GCA_030018875.1 Endomicrobiia bacterium
CCGTCAGGTTTAAATCCCGCCTCGACGCTTTGGAGTTTTCCGGCGATAAATGCCGCCGGCGGGGACTTTCATGCGAAAATCGGCGCTCCCGAATACGCGCGCGTGGCGGCCGCCGTGATATTTATGTTTTACGCCGCGCTCCGGACGCACGTCTTCGTCGGTGTCGGCAACCGGCTCAAGGGCGACGACGCTTTCGGGCCGCTGGCTGCCGACGGTTTTCGGGCGGCGGGCTTTACGTCCATGGACGCGGGCGACGCGCCCGAAAATATGGCCAATAAAATCCTCGCTTCCAATCCCGAAGTTATTATCGTTTTCGACGCGCTTTCGTCTCTCGACGACAGAGCGGGTTTTTTCGGGCTTTACGCGCCCGACGAGACGAGCCGGTCCGCTCATATGAGCACACACGGCGGCGGCATCGGGATGTTTCTTGAATATCTGAAAATGAACTCTCGCGCACGGATTGCCGTCGTGGGCGCATCAGGCGAGAGTTTTTCTCTGGGCTCCGAAGTTTCCCCGCCCGTCGCGACCGCCGTCCGCGACATATCCGACTGCGCCGTCAGGATAAAAAAATGCACGAGTTGACGCTCGCCCGGCCTTTGTTCGCCGATATGAAAGCCGCCGCCGGCAAAGGCCTTAAAAATATAACAAGGGTCGTGATTGCCGTCGGAGCGGCCTCGGGTGTTGACCCGGATTTTTTGAGGCACTCGCTAAAAGACCACCTTTTTGAAGGCACGTCTTTCGCGTCCGCCGCTCTCGAGATTATCGTTTCCGAACCCTTGATAAAGTGCCGCCGTTGTAGTAAATCTCTATCGGGGAAAGATATTTCCGCCGATATGCCACTCAATAAATGTCCCTCCTGCGGCTCTGCCGCGCTCGATGTCGTTTCGGGCGACGAAGTGCGCCTCGTTGCAGTGATATAATATAAACGTGAAGACCTTATCCATCTTGGACACATCTTACATAGAAGGACTCATCAAAGACCGCGCGCCTGCCGTCTGCGCCGCGTCCGCCTCTGCCATCATTGCCCGCGCCCGCGACAAAAAAGGCATGAGCGTGGAAGATACGGCGCTTGTGGTCGGCGCCGTCGGCGGCGGCGGCTTCGACGCCGAACTCTTCGAATCCGCCTCCGCCGTAAAGCGTGAGATTTATGGAGAGCGGCTGGTTTTTTTTGCGCCGCTTTATCTTTCCGATCGCTGCGTAAACGATTGCGAATACTG
>JASEHK010000324.1 GCA_030018875.1 Endomicrobiia bacterium
CACGCGCAATGCCGGCGCGGAGTTGGACCTTATGTGAAGATCCGACGCTCCCGCGGCCGTCATTTTTTTAAGAAGCTCTTTAAATTCCATATTAGTTTTTTCCGTCGGTGACGTACTGTAATTACGCGAAACTCGCCATCGCCCTGGACGTCGCCGTCATCATTTATATTTCTTGTCCCAATTCAGATAAGCGGGCACTTCTATATTGGCGCACTCCTTCTCGGAAAATTTGCCGATAGTTTCGGAGCGCTTCGGTTCCGACGAGATTTTTCTGCCTTTGCCCGCCGGCGGGAGGCCTGACGCCACGACGGTGACTTTCATCCTGTCTTCCATCTTTTCGTCTTCCACCGCGCCGTAGGCGATGTCGGTGTCCGCGCCGAGGGCGCCTTGCGATACGGCGTCTTTCACAAGATCCATAACCTCTCTTACCTCGCCGAGAGTCAGACCCTTCGCCGCCGAGATATTGACGAGTATCTTTTTTGCGCCCGTGATGGACACGTTTTCGAGCAGCGGATTTTCCATTGCCTTTCTGGCGGCGATTCTGGCGCGGTCTTCGCCCTTCGCCTCGCCCATTCCTATCAATGCTTCGCCGGCGTTTTTGAGTATGCGTTTAAGGTCGTTAAAATCGCGGTTGATGAGACCGGGCTTTATGATTATTTCGGATACCGCCTGAACCGCTTGTCTTAAAACGTCGTCTATTATTGCGAATGCATGTTCCAAATGAGTGCGTTCGTCTATGACGACAAAAACCTTGTCGTTGGGTATCGTTATGAGGGTGTCGAGGTGTTTTTTGAGTTCCGCGATACCCTGCTTGGCCTGCTGATTTCTGAGTTGAAGTTCGTATTCGAACGGCGTCGTGACTACTCCGACGGTGAGTATGTCCATTGCCTTGGCTATTTCGGCCACGACGGGGGCGCTGCCGGTTCCCGTGCCGCCGCCCATCCCGGCCGTAATGAATATCATGTCGGCGCCGGTGACGACTTCTTTTATCCTGTCGCTGGATTCGAGGGCCGCCAGACGGGCTTTTTCGGGGTCGCCTCCGGCTCCGAGTCCTTTGAGAGTGTCTTTGCCGAGTTGAACGCGGACGCTCGCCAGAGAAGACCTGAGCACCTGCACGTCGGTGTTCATCGCGATGAACTCTATGCCCGTCAGTCCGCTGGTCACCATGCGGTTGACGGCGTTTCCTCCGCCT
>JASEHK010000325.1 GCA_030018875.1 Endomicrobiia bacterium
GTCTCCGAGCGCGCGGCCGGTATTTTCTTATCGCGGAAAAACCAAGGATGTCGCCGAGTTTTCGCGCGGAGAGAGAGTTTTTTTGCTCCTGAGGTTTAAGGACAACATTCTGGGCCGACGGGGCCGCGAGGACTCCGGAGGCAATGAGGTCGTCGGCTCGCTCGACGGAAAGGGCGCGGCCTCGGCCGCCATGTGCGAGTTTTTTTTGAAGGCATTTGAAAAAGCCGGCATCCCGACCCATTTCCTGCGCCGACCGGCCGCCGCCGACATCATCGTCGAGAAAACCGAAAGAATCGGCGTCGAGTTTATCTGCCGAAACCGCGCGTGGGGAAGTTATCTCGCCCGGCTGAAAAATCTCCGCCGCGCGAAGCCTCTGGAGCGTTTCAGTCGGCCCGTAATAGAATACACTCTGAAATCTGACGCTCTCGACGATCCGATTTTGGATTCAAGAGAGATACTCGCCCACGTTACGCCCTTGGAACTTTCCCAAATCCGCTCCACAATTTTGAAGATAAACCGCATCGCCGCGGCTCTGTGCCGTCGAGCCGGACTTACGCTGGTGGATTTCAAGGCGGAGTTCGGCAGGAGAAAAAAAATCGGCGCCGCCCGGAATGATGTCCCGTCGGAGATTCTGGCAATAGACGATTTTTCGTGCGATACCGCCAGATTTTTTGACGGCAAACGCCTCATCGGTCATTTCGAGGCGTGCCGGGCGCTGGGTATACGCGGAGTCGACACATCTGTTTTTATTTAGTATAAAATGCCCTTAGTCGTGTCGTCCATCGTTGGCGCAAGAATTGTGCGTCAAACCTGTTTCAAAATCGGTATGCCATGTAATTTGACCGATAATAAAATACAAGATAAAAAAAGCGGGGGACGCAGGTGAAAACTCCGGACGACTCGCAGAAAATTCAAAAAAACCGGAAGAATTTGGAAGTTAATTTCATATCGGGGAAAATGTCTGAATCTGAGTGCGAATCCTTTGTGAAAATTCTTATGAACCAATCAATGAAAACAATTCAGAGGGAAATCGCCGCCGCCATTGGGCCTCTCTCGTCGCCGGAACAAATTGAAAAAAAATCCGAAGCGCCTGTCGTCGGATGGGAAGAAAAACCCGCCGACGTTCCTTACGGCGCTTGGGAAGGAAGACTCACCATACACGCCCGAGTGTCTGGAAGGGAACAGTGG
>JASEHK010000326.1 GCA_030018875.1 Endomicrobiia bacterium
CGCCGTAAAAGAAATAGTCAAAGCGTCGGTCTGCGCCCGCGATAAAAAACTCGACGGTATAATATACTTTCTGGACGCGGAACGCTATAAAACTTTTCCGGCGGGAAAGCCCCGCGCATGAAAAAACCAAGGGTCTGCTACCACATGATGCACGGGGCGGGGACGGTTCTGGCCGCCGTGCATAAAAAACTTTCGGCCGACGGCTCCGTCGAGCCGGGGGCGTGCGCAGTCACTTTCAATATATACCGCCAGATGAGAGCCGCGCGGGCGGCGGATTTTTCGGCCATGGCCCGCCATCCGGACATCCTCGATGTTCTCGTCGGAAAAGGCAACGCCGCGGAGTACCCCGCCCATCTCGACAAATATTTCGAAAGGGCGTGGAAAAATGACCGCCTCCTGCGCTACAAAAACCGCCGACTGGCCGAAAAAGTGTGGCGCGCAAGCCTGAACCGCTTTACGAAGTTCTTTGAAACATACAAACCCGACATAGTGATTTCCGAAATCATACAGTCCATGCCCTGTTACGCCCTTTTCACAGCGGCCACGGCGGCGGGCATTCCCTACGCTCAAATATCGGCCGCGCGCCTCCTCTCCGGCCGGCTGGAACTGCATAACGATGTCTCGGGATGCCCGTACGGTCTTGACATCAACGGCGCGGCGGCGTCTCCCGAAAACAAGGACTGTGCCCGCAAATACATGGAGGTCCTCAATTCATACGGATATTCCGGCCCGCCCTACTTGAAATATTACGCAGGCAGAAAAATCAGAGTGGGTCCGGACGACTTCAAAAAAATGCTCGGGTTCCTGGCCGAATATATCATGGGCGGAGGCATGGAGCCGACTCGCGAGTATTTTTTTGCGCCGTTTATATCCAAGATCAGGGCGATGTCCGCGACCAGGATTTGGTCGGACCGCGGGATTTACGCCGCCGCCGAAGACGTTCGCGCCGTAGAAAAGAAAAAACTTTTCTTTCCGCTGCATGTAACACCCGAAGCAAGCACACTTACGTGGGCGCCCGAATACGCCGACATGGGAGACACCGTCGCGGCAATCGCCGCGCGCCTTCCCGAAGAATGGGTGCTTGTGGCCAGGGAACATCCGGCGACGGCCTCGATTTTCCGTTCCAGAGAAGAGCTTAAAACCATTCTCTCGCAGAAAAACGTGATTCTGGT
>JASEHK010000327.1 GCA_030018875.1 Endomicrobiia bacterium
GATAACACCATAGAGGAAAAACTTTTCGGTCACTCTTGTATAGTGTTAGACGACGCCAACATAAGCGGATTGTCGGTATCGCCGAAAAAATATTTCAATCCCGATGCGGCGCAGAGCGCCACCATATCTTATACGCTTTCCAAGGCCGCAAAGGTAACCGCCAAAATATATAGCAGAGAAAGCGGCACCGAAATCAAAATGTTGCTTGACAACACCCAGCAGTCGGCGGGCGCAAACCAGATATACTGGAACGGCCGAGATTCGTCGGAGCAGATCGTCCCGGACGGGGTTTATGCGATTGTAATAAAAACGGCCCGCGGCGACGTCAAGGCCGTTGAAACGGCGGTAATCGGGCACTGACAAACTTATGAAAATCCAAAGAATAATCTGCCGCGTAATACTCGCCTGCTTCCTGAACACTTTCGTGTTTCAGGATTATCATCATCTGTTTGCGACGACCGCAGACAATCCTGGATGTGGCGGCGGTGGTTCCGGTGGGGAACCAGTAGAGTTTGCTACGGGCTCCAACGTAATGACCTTAAGCGAGTTTCTGATACAAGGGCGTGGCCTTCCCCTTGAGTTTGCCCTTACATATAACAGCGCGTCTTCCGGCGGTCAATTGGCGAAAAAATGGAGCCACACCTACGACATTTCCGCCGACCTCGCCATAGGCCTGCCCGACAAGCCCGCGCTTACATACGACAAAAATGGTAACCCAATTTTCGACGAGGTCGTGATTCTCGTTTCCGTGAGAACCGGCATCAAAACCACGGTATTTAAATACACTCGGCCTTACGTCTGGGCGCCGCTGACGCAAACTCCCTCGCTGTCGGAAATACTGAATCTTATACAGGCCGATACTCCGATAGAAAGCGTAAGGACAACGAGCATAATACCGTCGGACGCCTCGCTTGAAGTGTCAATTTTAAGAAGAACCCTCAACGACCACTCCACGCTAATCAAAAACTCCGACGGGACTTTCACATTCCGCAAGAAAGACGGCGAGAAATATCATTTTTCGGCGTTCAGCGGCAACTTTAATCCTAAAGTATTATCCCCGTCGAACTCCCGGTGGCGCAACACCGCCGTAAGCCGCATAGCGTCCATAGAAGACCGCAACTCAAACACTCTTTCGTTTTCTTACGACGGGCAGGGGCGGCTCTCGTCGG
>JASEHK010000328.1 GCA_030018875.1 Endomicrobiia bacterium
CACTTTATCACTTTATCACCTTTTTCACCTTTCTTTCATCCGAGCCACTTGGGCACGACGGAAGCGCCCTCGTTGCCGGAGGGGTCAAAGATGCGCGGGTGATATTTCAGAAGTTTCTCGAGATATCCGCGCTCTGCGCGGTATGCCGGACGTCGGGCCAGACGGCAAGCTTTGACATAGAGGCGCGTATCGAAGTGACTGCCGAGCGATTCGAGATAAAGCGACAACAACCCGCGCTCGTCGCGCGAACGGCGGAACAGAGCCTCGGCGACGGCAAAGCGCCGCATCGCGCGCTTAATATCCGCGGAGGCGACTTTACCGTCGGAACCGGCGACAGCCAGCGATTCGAGACAGCCGGCGATGCCTTTGTGGACGAACGCCAGCGACGAAAAATCGCGGGTCTTTGCGTATATCGCGGCGGAACGCCGATAAAGGCGCAGGGCTTCGCGGTGACGGCCGAGCGCTTTCAGGGCGTTGGCCGTGCCGCAGAGAGAATATGCCCGTCCGTAGGCGTCCCGCGTCCTTGAAAATATCCGCCCGGCGGCGCGGTAACTATCAAGCGAAGCGCGCGCCTTGCCGTCGGCGCGAAGCGCTCCGCCTATGCCGCACATACAAAAAGCCGCGCCGTCGGCGTTGCGGATTTTAGTGAATATCTTTTTTGAAAGTATGAGAATGTCGAGCGCCTCGGAGAGCGCGCCCTTGAACCTGAGGCACATCCCGATATGCCAGAGTATAAAGCCCTCGGCCTCGTCGTCTCCGTGGCGGCGGGCCAAAGTCAGAAGCCCTTTGAGATTGTCAATAGCCTCGGCGTATTTGCCTTCGGCCTTGTCGCAAAGCGCCTCGCCTATCAGAGATTCGAGCCGGAAGCGTCGGGTATCATCCGCAGAAAGGCCGGCGGCGGCAACGGACGACAGCGGCCTTGCGACGCGCGAATTTTCGCCGGCAAGCCGTCGAGCGAGGCGGTAGTTTTTTCTCGCTTCGGAAAACCTGCCGGTTATTCTCATGCAGTCGGCGAGAGCGCACAACGAAGATATTTTGTCGGATGGCTCCGCGTCGCGGGACAAAGCCTGCCGGCGGTAAATGCGCGCGGCTCCGAGGTAATCGCCTCTGCGGCGGAGGATATCGGCGTTTTTTTTCACTTTATTATCAAATGGT
>JASEHK010000329.1 GCA_030018875.1 Endomicrobiia bacterium
TTTTGTATTTTTTGCTTAATCCTAATTACTGAATCAGGAGGATTATCAATGTTTTACATTTTTTTGATGGGAAGACCCGGATGCGGCAAATCCGAGATTTACCGAAGAGTGGCCGAAGAACTCAAAAACCGCAAACTCGCGTCTGATTTCATGAGGGTGGATGATTTCCCGAAACTCTGGGCAAAGTTCACCGGCGACGACGCCGCCGAGAAAGCCGGCAAGCCGCGCAAATATTCCCGCGCCACCGCCGACGGAGGATACCTTGTCACCAACGACGGCGTCTGGGACGAAATATTGAAGGAAGTAGACGCCGACCTCAAAAATCTCTCGCGTCCGGGCCGCGCGATATTCATAGAGTTTTCGCGCCCGAACTACGTCCACTCGATACTGAATAATTTTTCCAAAAACGTGCTGGATGCCGGCGTCGTCGTCTACATAGACTGCTCTTTTGAAACGTGCTGGCAAAGAAACGTTCGCCGTCACGAAGCCGCCGTCGCGGCCGGAGGGGACGACCATTTAGTCAGCCGCGAAGAAATGGAAAAGACCTACCTTCACGACGACCGCGACGCTCTCGTCAAAAACGGAAAAATATCCGTGGTGGTCGTTGACAATGAAAAAGACGGCACCGAGCATCTCGCGGGAGCCACGGCATCAGTGCTTGCCGAAATGGAGAAAATAGTCAAGACCAGAAAAATCGGCATATAATATAAGGGGCGCACATGATAGACGCAAAGACTGCAAACTTACTGCCCAAGGCCGACCTTCACTGCCACCTCGACGGCTCGGTGCGCACGGCCACGATTCGCGACCTCGCCAAACAAAACGGCGCCAAACTGCCGACGGAAGACCTCGCGGCGCTGGAAAAATACGTTCAGGTTCCGGAGACCTGCCGCTCGCTGACGGAGTTCCTGGCGTGCTTCAACTTCTTCTACGATTTCCTCAAAAGTCCCGCCGCCGTCGAGAGGATAGCCTACGAACTCGTCGCCGACGCGGCGAAGGAAAACGTGCGGATACTTGAGGTGCGTTTCGCTCCGCCCCTTCAGGAAACCGACAAGTTCTCCGCCGACGAAGTGGTGCGCCGCGCATTATCAGGCCTTGCCGCCGGCGAGCGCGATTTCAAGGTAAAGACCGGAGCGATACTCTGCTTC
>JASEHK010000032.1 GCA_030018875.1 Endomicrobiia bacterium
CCGCATGGCGGCCGTCCATCTGGACCCGATAGAGAAAAAACCGCTGTACCACTTTTACCCGGGTTCAATGATACTTTCCGTCGGGACGGCCGGATGTAACTTCAGGTGCTCGCACTGCCAGAACTGGGAGATATCCCGCTCATCTCCGGACGAGGTCGCATCGAGCGAACTTACGCCGCGCGAGGCCCTCGACATGGCCCGCCGGCTCGGTTCCATCGGCGTAGCGTACACTTACAACGAGCCGCTGATAAACTTCGAGTGGGTGCTGGAAACCTCGCGCGTATTCGCCGAAGCGAAGATGAAAAACGTGCTCGTAACCAACGGCTTTATCGCCGAAACCCCGTGGCGCGAAGCGCTGGAATATATTGACGCGGCCAATATAGATCTTAAAGCCTTCGACGATGACTTTTACCGCAAAATCTGCGGCGGTCGTCTCGACCCGGTTTTACGGAGCATAGAAATAATGATAAAATCCGGCCGTCACGTCGAGGTGACATGTCTCATTATACCCGGACAAAACGATGACATCGAAAAAATCGAAGAGATGGCCGCGTGGCTCGCTTCCCTCGACAAAAAAACACCTTTTCATCTGAGCCGTTATTTTCCGAATTACAGAGCGACGGAGCCGCCCACGCCGATTAGCGTTCTTGAAGCCGCGAGGGACGCGGCTCAAAAGCATCTTGATAGAGTATATCTCGGAAATGTGTGAAAAACCGGGCGCCTTGGGATTCCGACGAAAAAAATAAAATCTTTTAGGGAGGACGCAATACCGTGAGCAAAAACGTGATTTACTTTGTCATCGTCATCGTCGTGGGGGCGCTGCTGGGAACGTTCATAGGCGAGTTTCTGGCGATGGTAATGCCGGCGGGAAACGCCAGAGACCTTTTTGCCAAAGGCATCGAGGCGGGGCTTCATCCCGCGCGCCTTGATTTAAGGGTAATCGAACTTACCTTCGGGTGCATATTCAAGTTCAACGTTACGTCCGTGGCGGGGATCGTCGCCGCCGCCTATATTTTTCGTGGCATCGCGAAATAATCTCCGACGAGAAATAATTCTGGCGTCGGCCTCGCCCCGCCGTCGGGAAATCCTCAAGATGCTCGGCATACCACATCGGGTTGTCGTTCCCCGCGTGTCCGAAGCCACCGACGAATCCGACCCGCGCCGTCTCGTAAAAGAGCTCGCCGTCCGCAAGGCCCTCGACGTTTCGCGCCGCCTCAAATCCCGCAAACGCCTCGTCATCGCCGCCGATACGGTCGTTTTTTTAAATGGAAGAGTGATAGGAAAACCGCGCTCGTCGCCCCACGCCGAGAGTATCTTGAGATCTCTTTCCGGCAGCGTCAGCGAAGTTTACACCGGCGTTGCAGTGCTTGATTCCGCGTCCGGAAAAATCCACAGCGGCGCGGCGTTAAGCGTCGTAACGATGCGCCGTCTCACTCCCGCCGAAATAAAATCCGCGGCGGGCCGCCATCTCGACAAGGCCGGAGCATACGCAGTTCAGGAGAAAAACGACGCCTTCGTCTCCCAGATAAAGGGGGACTACTACAATGTGGTGGGACTTCCGGTGGGATTATTGCTGAGGATTTTGAAGAGCTTCGGTGTTGTCGTCAACCCTTCCAAAAAACTTTGATTTTAACCGTATTGTTCAGTTGTTTCAGATACTCGTTGAATACCGCGTTGACGGTTTCCTGCTTGTATGTCCTCGCGTAGTCCGTTTTTGCCTTTTCCCATTCTTTCGTCTTGCCGGGATTTTTTTTGATATAGTCCGCGAAGGCCTCGCTTTCCGGAACATAAACCGAAGTCGAGATGAAGTAGCGCAGTTTCATAAAGGCAATTTGTCTGCGCTGGTATTCGTCGAACTCCCTCGGAGTTATGCGGAATACCCGGCTTACGAAATTATAGTGAAGCCCGCGGTCGTAAAGCCCTTCCCGCTGGAACGCCGGTATCGCCCTTATGTTCGCGGAGAGTTCCGCGTCGGTGACTTTTATGCCGAAGCGCTCGGCCTCCTGCCAGAATACCTCGTCTTGAATCAACTCCTGAATAACTTCGCCCTCGGCATTTTTCAGCGCTTCGGAAGTGAGCTCTTTGTTCTGCTGTCTCAAAGTTTCCAACTGTCTGTTGTAAAGAAAATCGAACTTGCGGCGCGGTATCCGCGCGCCCGCGACTTCGGCCACGTCCGAGCCGGCGCGGTCTCCGAAGATGTATCCTCCGAAACCCACGAAGGTGCCTCCGAGGAATATCGCGACTGTGCCGATAAATATGTTTCTCTTGTGTTTGCGAAGCAAGTTCATCATAATGATTAAAGATTATATCAAAAACATATGTCGCATTGGGCAATTGAGTAAAGCGAATAGCGAGGTAGGAAGATAGGAAGTGGGAAGTAGTAAAATACTTCTCGCTTATTCGCTATTTGCTGTTCGCTCCGCTGTTTCCTTTTATGGTAATCGCGACTATTTCCGATTTGGAAAATATCCTCATCGGCGGCCCCCATGTGCCCGTGCCGCTCGTGGTATATATGTTTGAGACGCCTCGACGGTAAAGCCCGTAAGGATATTTGTATATTAGACGCACCATAATGTCCGCCGGCGGAATCTGTCCCGCGTGAGTGTGCCCTGAGAGTTGCAAATCCACGCCGGCGTCCGAATGCGCGGCGAAACCCGTCGGCCTATGATAAAGAAGAACCACGAACTTCGAAAAATCAACGCCTTTCGCCGCGCCTGCGAAATCCGGACCGCCCGACGCCATTCCGGCGCCTTCATCGTCGTTCATCCCAATAATGGCCACGCTTTTTCCGACGGAAATATTTTTGTTGTATAAGATTTTTATTCCCGCCGCCGCGGCGAGAGCTTCGAACTTTTCGAGACCTACGTAGTATTCGTGGTTTCCGGTTATGGCGAATACGCCGTATTTGGACTCGATGCCGCCGAGTATTTCGCAGAAATTGTTGAAGCCGCGCAGCCGCGCGTCTATGATGTCGCCGGTTATTACCACCGCGTCCGGCCCCGTCAGATTTATTTTATCTCTGACGGAAGCGAGCCACGCGTCGGTCTTGGCATAATTCAGGTGCAGGTCGGATATCTGAACTATTTTAAAAGATTTTCCGTCAGAGAGTTTGTCGGTCTCCACGGTAATCTCGCGCATTATCGGAGGACCGGATGCGTTTATCGCCCCGAAAACACCCAGCCCGACGCTCAAAAACACCGTCGCCGCCGCGGAGTAGTATTTGAATCCGTCCGATTTGAGAAACAATAACACGGCAGCCCGCATCAAGAAAAAGAAAAAGGCCATGGTCAGACAGCCAATCCAAAGCCCGCCCGCGATTATGGCGGTTTTAAGGTATATCGCCGCAGGCGTCCTCGAAATGAACTCTCCGGCAATAAACAAAAGCCCCGCCGCGAGAAATGAAATCCTTATCGTTCTCGCCGCGCGGGAATTCCTCTTGACGCCGAATCCGGCGACGACGCTCCTGTAAACAAAGTAATGCGTCCCGAGGTATGTCGCCGACGCGATAGTCAGAAAAACAACAATATATATCAATGACATAACGCGGTATGATACAAAAATTTTGTCGTTGTGGGAAATTTTTGTAAACTACTGACTTGGCGACGGCCGGTGATATTCGTAAGTATGTTAAAACCGACGGGGCATACTTTTGCGGCGTTTCACTCCTTCAACATCTCATACATACAGCAATGGAAAAAATACCGATAACGATAATAGGCGGGGGCGTGGTGGGACTCGCCATAGCGCGAGAGCTTTCCAGCCGAGGCGTTGCCGGCGTTTATCTCTTCGAAAAAAATCTCTATCTCGGCGATGAACAGTCGGGACGCAACTCCTGCGTGTTGCACGCCGGCGTCTACTATACGCCCGGTTCTCTGAAAGCCCGCCTCTGTGTGGAAGGCAACCCCATGCTTTACGATTTCTGCCGCGCCAACGGGGTGGCTTGCTTCAATACTTCCAAGATAATAGTCGCCGTGGACGAAGCCAAAGACCGAATGCTCGACTCGTATCTCAAGCGCTGTGCGGCCAACGGAGTCAGGGGCGTAAAAAAGATATTGTCGTCGGAGATATTGAAGATAGAGCCGAACGTGAGGGCGATGAGCGCGCTCTATGTGCCCCCCACCGGCGTGCTTGACGTTCCCGAATATGTAAAGGCCCTCGCCCGTCAGGCCGCGGATGCCGGCGCCGGAATAATAAAGGAAACCGAGGTCGTGGGAGTGATGAGCGTCTCCGGCGGTTTCGTGGTGAAGACCCGCGACTCTCTCGGCTCCGAGGACGAGTTCCATACCGAGAGCGTAATCAATTCGGCGGGACTTTACGCCGATGAAATAGCCGCCATGGTCAACCCCGCGAACTCGTGGCGCGTAGCGCCGCTCAGAGGAGAATATTACAGATACGACTCCGCCTTGCGCGACGACATAGAGCTTAAAGGCACCTGCGTTTACCAGGTGCAGGAGCCGTATGAGCTCGACGGCAAACTTTACTTCGGCATAGGCATACATCTTACTCCCACACTCGACATCTCGCCCGACGGCACAAGAAAAATCGGCAGATACGTGTCCGTCGGCCCGACATCCATCCCCGTCGAGAACAAGCACGATTACGAATCCGGCCGCAAGGACGCGCGATACTTTTACGACGACGTAAAAAGATTTTTCCCCAATCTGCGCCTTGACGATCTTCAGCCGGACTACGCCGGCAACCGCGCCAAACTCAAAGGTTACGACGACTTCGTTATCCGTCGCGACGAAAAATATCCGGACTGCGTTCACTTGGTCGGCATAGACTCTCCCGGCCTGACATCGTCTCTGGCGATAGCCCGTTATGTCTCCAAAGAGTTCTTCGGCGGAAAATAATATCCTAAAAAAGTACAATCGGAGCCAATATGAATCAGTCCGCTCTTAAGAAAAAAATCTTTATTATTCACGGCTTCGGCGTGCGAAACGGCATCGGCTGGGAGGCCGGCGGAGACCTCGACACCGTCTCGTCAAACGTATTTTATACGGCATGGGCGCGCAAGGAAATAGAGGATATAAAGGGCTCGCCCGCCGCGCGCGGGACGGACTACGATTACGATTTCGTCAATTATTCCGAAGGCCTCTCACACTTGGTCGTACATTCGGGGTGCGATATCTACATTCCGGATTTTCCGATAGACGCCTTGTCGCCGCGGCTTGAATTAATGTACATCCCTGACCCTTCGGCGGTGCCCCTCATCAGCGAGTTTAACTCCAAGTTATTCGCTCTGAAAATTCTGATATCCAGAAACGCTCTCCACGTTGACGACCGTCTCAAAAAAATATTCAATTCGGGGTTTAAGCAGAAAACCAAAGTCCTTGAGCACCCTCAACCTGAGGCGGTCGCCGTGGCCGTCGCATGCGTCGAGATAGTCACGGCATGCGTCGAACTTTCGTCGGGCGTTTCAAAGAATCCCGACGCCGCGGCGAGTGGATTTCTCGATGAGATTTTAAACAATATCGCCGGCGACGCCTTGCGCTCCGCCAAGGAATATATACTTCAGATTATGGGCGGTTATGTCAAAGAGGAGCAGATGGACGCGCTGGACAATCCGCGCGACATACTCAAAATTGACGAATCGAACACACGCGACTTTTCGGCCAAGGGCCGCGTGAATTACACCGATGATTTTATGATAGTTTCCGTCGAGAGCGTGGCATACGCCGCCAGAAATGCGGCTGAGTCGCGGTTGCCGCCGTATTCCAAAGACAACGCCGGGAGGCTCGCCGCCGCCGCGACGGAGATAGCGCAGTCGGTGGCCGCGCTTTTCAAGAATGTGAAGAACCTTTCCGACGGCTTTCTCGCCCGAAACGCCTCGAATCCTTCGACGGACATTGCGGGCAGAATATCGTCGGCCGCCGCCTCGGCAATGCGGGCCGCCGAAAGCGCCAAAAATCCGGTCGTATCTTCCGGCGGCGCCGAGGGCAACAAAGAAAACATAACGGTTCTTCTTATGGAGCAGGCCAGCGGACGCACCGTCGAGGGCGTGAAAATTTCTTTGAAAAGATTGCTTGGCGCGGGGCATTTCCATGATGCTTCCGGCGACACGCGCATCGCCGACGGAAAATCTTCAGCCCACGTAACCACCGGACGCGACGGCTCGGCGTCCGTGGTTTACGCAAAGCCGTCGGGCGAAGAGGAATTTCAGATATCGGCCACTTACGACGACGTCAAATATCTGATGATTCCCGAGGAGATAATCTCCGCAGCCGATTCCGGCGCCGTCGAGGAAGCCCTTGACGATGAGGACGACGACTCTCGTATAGACAGGGCTATGTCGGTATCACTCGCGCTCCTTGAAAAACAATTCAGGTTTCTGGCCGAAAACTCAGTGACGATAGCCAGCATCACCGACCACCATCCTTACACCCCCGTGGTGCACGACCTCATATCGAAGATTCAGAAAGAAGGGCTGATAAAAGAGTTCAATGTCCGCGCAGCCCCTCGGGGGCAGGAGGAGCCCGTCGAAAAACAGGTCTGCGGCGCCAACATTGTCTATGCCGAGCGCCTCGCGTCATCCCCCGCGAAGACCGAAGGTCTCTCAACCTTGAACACAATGGCCAGGATGCAGGACCTTCATATCAAGATGATGCCGCTGGCGATATCGCTCTCCAAACTCATCGGCTCGAAGTTTTCCAAAATGGAAATGGTTTCCAAACTCGCCGAACTCACCGATAAAAAGTCCCTCGAAAACATAATGCTGACGACGGGCTGGGACAAGGTCGTGGCCGACTATGAGCGCCGGCTTTCGCTGGTTCTCCCCAGAGCGGAGGCCAACATTATGCGTCTTACTTTTGCGAAAGACCCGAAGGGTGTCGCGTCCGCGCTCGGGAAGCTCTTTCCGTCGCTGAATAAGAAAAATAAGATAGAGATATTCGCGGCGCTTTCGGCTTTCTGCGACCCGAGAAAAGGCGAGCCTCAGATAAATGTCGCTTCGGCGATAGGCCACATAGTAGGAGCGCTCAAAAAGAAAACGGACTACTTTTTTTACTGTTACGGCTCAAACATACTCACCAAGCGCAAAATGTCGAACTCCGACGAGCGCATCAACTTGAGCGTTCTTTCGCAGTCCTTGGGCACCAAGGCCGACGGCGGACACTCGGGCGCCTCGACCTGTAAACCCGTCTCCAATCCCGCCTTTCCGCGCAAGAGGCTTTCGAACGTAAAGGAATGGAACTTCCCTGAGTTTCTGTACTATCTCGGCGGAAAAATATCCGAGAGCGTGGGTTTTCCTTTCAAAAACATCGAGCCGGTGGGGTTTGATTTTAGGCCCCGCGTAAGGCAGAACCTTGAGCGACTGGACGCGACTCTCGTCGAGATGGTCGTAAAATCGGGCTGGATGAGAAAGAAAATATTTTTTGCGAAGATGCCCAAACCCGACTACGACAACCGCGATTCCAATCCCTCGCTCATTCAGGCGATGTCCTACCTGCGAGCGAATTACCGCTTCGATTATCTGTTCCTCGCGCAGGGGAGTCTTTCCAAGATAATATTAGCCAACGTCGGCGACGTTTCGTCGGCGATAGACCTTGTGCCCGTCGCCAAGGCCTTGGGGTGGCAGGAAGATTCCGGCGACCCGCATTTCGCTGTCGCCACGCCGAGACGCAACAAAAAAATAGGCCGCGAATGGCGCTTCGCCAAAGAGGAGCAGTTCTTTGATTTGGCGGTGTTTCTGTCCGGTTTCGTCGAGCAAGGATTATCGGACGTATCGCAGAAAAACAAATGGAAGGTTCACTCATTGCTCGCGCCGCGCGCTCCGTCCGTGTCCAAAGAATTTGAACAGTTCGCCCAAGGATTCGTCCGCGGGGCGGTTTTTGAAACCAGACTCATCCCGTCGGACAAAAAGGCCAAGGCCATTTCGACTGCTGTCATCTTTGAGCCTTTCATCGGGGGCGCGCGGGCTCCGGCTTTGCCGCTCTGTATCGGACTTTTGCGACGCTCGATTCATCTCGAATTATATAAATACGTCGTCTATATTAGGTACGGAACTTTTTATCTCATCAACACCGGCGACGATTCCCGCGCGCTCGACCTCTCCAAAATCGCCAGAAGCATAGACATCAATTATGCGGCTTCGTCGGTAATATTCGCTGCCGTAGACAAAAAAGCCGTCGTAATGCCCGAGGGATACGAGAAGAAAACCCGCGAAAACGCTGCGGCCTTTGTAACGAAACTTCTGGAAAAATTATTCTCCGGCGCGGGCTACAAAATAGATATGATAGAAAAGAAGGGCGACTGACAGCAAAAAAGGCGGCTCATTTTTTATTGACACGATAACGCGCCTTCTGATATAATGCCTCACAAGATTTTCGGGCGGTTAGCTCAGTTGGTTAGAGTACTTGCTTGACATGCAAGGGGTCACAGGTTCGAGTCCTGTACCGCCCACCATGAAACGCAAAAAAGAGGCAAGAGGTCAGAAGTAAGAGATAAGAGATTAAGAAGTAAGAAGTAAGAAAAAAACGAAGCGGGGCTGATGTCGCTCCGGGCGCGCCTCTTGCTTCTTACTCTTCTTTTTTACAACCGTCGCTTTCCGCCGCCTTTTTGTAAATCCATGAAAGAAAAAACTTCATCATCATCATCATCATCGGCGGCGGGTCTTTCGCTTGAAACTCTCCGCCATTCGGCCGCGCACGTTATGGCAGCCGCCGTGACGGAACTTTTTGACGGAGTTCTGGTCGCCATAGGCCCCGCCATTGAAGACGGATTCTACTACGACTTCGACCGCGCCGAGGCCTTTACTCCCGAAGACCTCGAAAAAATCGAGACCAAAATGCGTGAGATAGTCGCCAGAGACGAGCCTTTCGTCAGAACCCAAAAATCCAAGACCGACGCGCTCGCGCACTTCTCGGCTCGCGGCGAAAAATACAAAGTCGAACTCATAAACGCAATCCCCGACGATAAGGTCAGCTTTTATTCGACGGGCGGTTTTACGGATTTGTGCCGCGGCCCGCACATAGATCGCGCCGGCGAAATAAAACACTTCAAACTTTTGTCGGTCGCTGGCGCGTACTGGCGCGGCGACGCCAGAAACCCGATGCTTCAACGCGTCTACGGCGCCGCGTTTCATACGGAGTCGGACCTCAAAAAATACCTCGACCGGATAGAAGAAGCCAAAAAACGCGACCACAGAAAGCTCGGGCGCGAACTCGGCTTTTTCAGCGTTTCCGACGAGGTCGGCCCCGGCCTCATACTCTGGCATCCGAAAGGGGCGATGATAAGACACATCATCGAAACATTCTGGCGCGAGGAACATTATAAAAACGGATACGAGTTGATTTATTCGCCCCATATCGGACGCGCCTCGCTGTGGCGTGCGAGCGGCCATCTTGATTTTTACAAGGACGCGATGTATTCTCCGATGGAGATAGACAAAAGCGATTATTACGTCAAACCGATGAACTGTCCGTTTCACATAGAAATTTATCGCTCGCGGCTTTATTCATATCGCGACCTTCCTTTGCGGTGGGCGGAACTCGGCACGGTTTATCGTTACGAAAAGTCGGGCGTCCTGCACGGGCTTATGCGGGTCCGCGGTTTCACTCAGGACGACGCCCACATATTCTGCGCGCCGGAGCAAGTGGCGTCCGAAATACGCGAGGTTTTGAGGTTCACCCTGACGATGTGGAAGACCTTCGGTTTCGACGAGGCAAAAGCGTATCTGGCCACAAAACCCGCCGACGCCATCGGCCCGGCCGACAGATGGGACGAAGCTATTTTGGCTCTTCGCGGAGCCGCCGACGCCGAGGGACTCGAATGCGAGACCGACGAGGGCGGCGGGGCTTTTTACGGCCCGAAGATAGACCTTAAAGTTAAAGACGCTTTGGGCAGGGAGTGGCAGACGGCGACGATACAGTTCGATTTTAATCTGCCGGAACGTTTCGATATGACTTTCGTCGGCGCTGACGGCGCCAAACATCGTCCTTATATGATACACCGCGCCATGTTCGGCTCGCTTGAGAGATTCTTCGGAATTCTCATAGAACATTACGCCGGCAAGTTTCCGTTGTGGCTCGCGCCGGTTCAGGCGGTCGTGGCCAATATTTCCGACGACAACGCCGATTACGCGCGCGCCGTCGCCGCGGATTTGCGCCGCGCGGGCCTGCGCGCCGAAGCGGATTTAAGAAACGAGAAGATCGGATATAAAATCCGCGAGGCCACTCTCGCCAAAGCGCCTTATATTTTCGTTACGGGGGAAAAAGAAAAATCGAGCGGCGGCGTCGCCGTCAGGACGCGCGCCGGAGAAAACCTCGGTGTCATCCCCGTATCCGAAATCATAGAGCGTCTGAAAGATGAGGCCGTCCGCAGGGTTTGACACGGCATCTTATCGGACACAAAACCCCCTTATTCAAAATACCAATCCCGCCGCCCGTCGAGCCCAGCAATGAAAGACGACCCTTCTTCGCTGTCTGAACGAATCCTAATAGAGACCGCGCCGCTTCACTTCGACGAGTATGAGGAGCGCCATGAGCAGCTCGCCATGGCCGCGCGCGTCGAAAAAGCTTTCGCTTCCGGGCGGCATTTGCTCGTCGAGGCCGGAACCGGCACGGGCAAGTCCCTGGCTTACATCGTTCCGGCGGCTTTGCTGTGCAGCGCCCCTGATGATGACGATGATGATAAAGTTCCGTCTCCGTCGGAAAATGTCTCCGAAGTTCTCCCCCCTCGCAAAAAGCGCGTCGTAATATCCACATACACGAAAGTCCTTCAGAGCCAGCTCGTCGAGAAAGACATCCCTCTCGTTTTAAAAATAATGGAGTCGGACGCCCGCAGTTTCACTTTCGCGGCGCTTTTCGGAAGCGACAATTATCTCTGCCTAAGAAAACTCGAACGCTTCGCTCCGGACGTCTTCGCGTCCGAAGGCGTCAAAGATAGGCTTTTCGATTGGGCGCGCTCGACGGAAACGGGGCTTCTCGCCGAGTTCGATTTCGGCGATGACTATATGACCCGCGAGGACGTTGCGCGCGAGGCCGACGTATGCCTGGGGCACGCATGCCGTCATGCGGGCGTATGTTTCCACAGAAAGGCCCACGCCGCGGCCGCCGCCTCGGACATTCTCGTCGTCAACCATCACCTTTTTTTCACCAACATCGCTTCCGGCGGAAGGGTTCTGCCTCCCTTTGATTTCGTGGTTATGGACGAAGCGCACAATGCCGAGGATGTGGCGCTCGACCTACTGGGCGATTCCGCGACCAACTATCAGATGAAAAAACTCTCTTTCGACATTTTTAATCCCCGCCGTCGCAGAGGGCTTCTTTTCAGAATGAGGCAGGTCCCGCCCGCGGCTAAAGACGCCGTTGCCGTCGCCGTGGCCCGGACAGACAGCGTCTCGGACAAATTTTTCGGAGCGGTTTCCGTCCTTGCCGGCGCGAGCCGCGACACGATGAGATTTCTCGCTCCACCGCCTTCTTCTGTGGACGGAGCCGCTTTGTCCGCCGAGCTTAAAAAACTATCAACCCGTCTGAAAGAACTTCTGCCCTTCGCCTCCGGCCGCGAAGAGGCGCTCGACGTTCAATCTAAGGTCTCGCGCGCGCAGGGCATGGCCGCCGTCATAGAGGAGTGGTTTTCGCACAAGAATCCGGACAGGGTTTACTGGCTTGAGCGCGAGCGCAGACGGCGCGGCGAGCGGGTTTCGATATGTTCCACTCCGACGGAGATTTCGGGCATTCTCAGGGAAAAACTCTTTGAATCCGCCGAATCCGCGGTGCTAACCTCGGCCACTCTTTCCGTCGGCGGAAGTTTCGGATACGTCAGGGAGACCCTCGGCGCGCCCAAGGATGACACGGACGAATTGATACTTTCAAGTTCCTTCAACTACCGCGACCGCGTGGCGCTGTATATCCCT
>JASEHK010000330.1 GCA_030018875.1 Endomicrobiia bacterium
CGGATCTTTTCAGTCGGCATAAACTATCCCTGCGCTAAAAATTCATAAGTTTCAGCGCGGCGTTAAGCAATCCGCCGACGGTAAATGAAAAAACCATAACAAAGGCGAATATCGCCGCGGCGACTTTTTTTCCGCGCTCTTTTATCATAACTAGAAACTGCGCCAGGCACGGCACGAAAAGCGTTATCGTGACTAAACTCACCGCCGTCTGGCGCTTGTCGAGAAGACCCTGTCTGGAAATCTCGTAGAGACCGGCGGCCCCGTAGTCCCGACGGAAGAATCCGACGAGAAATGCCTCGGCGGTTTTTACCGGCAAACCCAGAACGCCTTTTACCGCCGGCGACATCGCGGTAACTATTAAATCGAGCGCCCCGATTCTATCGAGCAGAAAAAGAGCCAGCGTTCCGGCGATGAAAAGCGGCACCGCTTCCATCAGATACCACAGCACCCGTTGTTTCACTTTCATAAGTATGTTGCCCACATAAGGCATTCTCAAAGGCGGTATCTCCATAATAAAACAACTTGATGCGCCGGGCAGCAGACGCGAAACTAAATATCCCACCGCCGCGAAGACGGATACTATCGTGCCCAACCATATCAGAAAAACATCTGGTCCCGACGAGCCAAGAATACCCAATATGACGCCGAGTTGCGCCGAGCACGGAATAGCGAGCGCCAAAAGCAGAGTGGCGATTATTCTTTCACGGGGTTTCTCGAGTATGCGCGTCGTGAGTGTCGCCATAGTGTCGCAGCCCAGACCAAGCACCATTGGCAGCACTGCCTTTCCGTTGAGTCCGATTTTTTTGAAGAACTTGTCAAGCAATGCGGCTAATCGCGGCAGGTATCCTGAATCTTCGAGCGCTCCGAAGAAAATAAAGAACGCGCCGACTATGGGAAATACTATGGCGACGGCGTATGTCAGAGCCATCGTTATCAGTCCGTATTCTCCGACGAAGATGTCGCGCGCGAAGCCGCCTTCCGGTATTCCGGCGGCGTTGAAAATTTGTTTGAAAAAAGGATTGATGACGCCGCCGAATATTTTTTCCTCGAATAAATCCACCAGTGTTCCGGCCGCGAACACCCCGACGAAAAGATACATCAGATACAGCGTCGCCGCGGC
>JASEHK010000331.1 GCA_030018875.1 Endomicrobiia bacterium
GTCGTCGGAGGGCTAATCGCCGCGAATGAAATTTGCTACAATAAACTCTCGCGCGAAGAACTCATCCAAATCGCCGTCGGACTCGAAGGTCATCCGGATAACGCAGTGCCGGCTTTCGCCGGCGGTTTTTGCGTTTCATTTGAGGAAAACGGCCGCGCCGGATACGCCGGAATAAAGATGGCGCGTTCGGGGCTCAAAGCCGTCGTGTGTGTGCCGAGTATAGATTTTCCGACGGCAAAATCCCGCGGGATATTGCCGCGCTCGGTCAAAATGGCCGACGCGGTCTATAACCTTTCGCGCTCCGCGCTTTTCGTTGTCGCCATAGAACGCCGCGACCGCGGACTCCTTAAAGTCGCCGTCGGAGACCGGCTTCATCAGCGCCGCAGGATGGAATGTGTCCCCGGAGCCGCAGCCGCGTTTGCGGCCGCCGTCAAGGCGGGCGCTTACGGCGTATGCGTGTCCGGCGCCGGTCCGTCGGTGGTGGCGCTGTGTTCTCCCGCGAAAGCGCTTCAGGCGGCGCGCGCTATGGCTGAGGCCTTCCGCCGCAAGGGCATAAAATCAAGAGCGCTCGCGCTTGATTTCACCGATACCGGCGCAATAGTGTCGCGACGGAATCGTCGGTGATAACCGTAAAGTAATATTTTTTGTCATTCCCGCGAAAGCGGGAATCCAGAGTTTCCGTTAGTAATGGATTCCCGATAACGACCCCCGATAACAACATTCGAGGGCAGGCATTCGGGAATGACAGGCAGGTTAGGATGTCTTATATATCAGACACTAATTCACACAAGATGGGATATTTTCTAAGAACCAAATTATGGCTCTCGTGGTGATGAAGTTCGGCGGTTCTTCCGTGGCCGACGCGGACAAAATAAAAAACGTTGCTTCGCGCGTTATAGAAAAAAGAAAGCGCGGCAACAAGGTCGTGGCGGTCGTCTCCGCGCCCGGCGACACCACCGACGATCTTATAGCGCTCGCCGCAAAACTAACAGACAATCCCGACGACCGCGAGATGGACATGCTTCTTGCCACGGGCGAACAGATGTCGGTGGCGCTCCTGGCCATGGCCCTCGATGAAGAGGGGATGGAAGCGATATCGTTC
>JASEHK010000332.1 GCA_030018875.1 Endomicrobiia bacterium
GCATCTCGGAAACAGCCGCGTCGGAAAACGGGGCGCCGACGGCAGGAACACCGGGGCGAACGGGCAAACCTCCGCGGACCGCGCCTGGCATTTTGGGGGGGACATTAGGCGAGGGAGAACCGGCGGCGGACTTAGACGGAAGAGACGGTTTGGTCGTGGGCTTGGGTGGAAGAGGCGGAATCTTGGGTTTTTTGTCGTCCATTTTCAATCCTCCGTTTATTTGTTGTTATTATCTTTGTCGTTATCGGCGGCGGATTCGCCGGCGGTCGAGGTCGTGGGCGATGCGTCCGTCATAACCTTGAGCTTAGAAGATAGTCGCGCGCCTTGTTTCATGAGATTGTCCATAAACGCCCGGCGGCGCGCGCTTTCGGCCAAGATATCCCTGGACGCGGCGTCAAGAGAGTGTTCGAGATCGTCTATTTTCGACATCTTCGCCTCAAGAATCTCGGCAAGTTTGGTTCGCTCGGCCTCAAATGTTTTTTCGAGTGCCCGCACGTCGCGGAGCGATTCGGCGATTTCTTCAATACGACTTGCAGAATGTTCTGAGGCGGCGTCGGAAACCATGTTCATATGCTTTTCTTCAAGCGAAGATAATTCCTTGCGAAGATTCTCGATTCGGCCGGCATCCGCGGACACGGAGGACGCCGCGGCCGACGCTGCAGATTCAATCTCCGAGCGAAGTTCGGCAATATAGCGCTCGGCGTCTTCACGGCGTCTGTCTATCTCGTTGCGGATGCGTTCTTCGCGGGTGACAAGCCGCTTGGTGAGAACTACGATTTTATCCTCGGCGGAGGCAAGGGCGCGGGCGGCGCCCTCGTTATAAATCGTATATTTTTCAAGAATGGACGCGGCCTCGCTTTCGAGCTTCCTGATGGCATTTTTGTGCTCGCGAGAATTTCTAATACGCTCGCTTTCGAATTCCGAAACTGCCAAAGCCAGTTTGAGTTTTTTATCTTCGATTTCCTTCTCGACAGCGGCAATTTTACGCGCCGCGGCGGATTGGCGCTCATTAAGTTCGGTTTCTTTGATAGATATCTCCGACTGGAGTTTTTCGCGGGTTTTGAGCAATTCGTTTTCGGTTTCGCGCCAGGCGGCTTCAAAG
>JASEHK010000333.1 GCA_030018875.1 Endomicrobiia bacterium
AAATCGGAGAGTGTTTTACACGTGTCTTTTGCGGAGCAGTCCGCGAAAATATATTGACAGGAGGCATGCTTATGAACTCAAAATCGCCCCAAAATCCGCAGCCATCAGGTTCAAATTATGATAATGTAAAAAGCGGTTCTACAGCCGTGGCCGGACAGCAGTATCCGCATTACAATCCTGAACCGTATTATCCGCCGCCCGCGTCGGATAATTATGAAGTAAAGATTAGCGGCGAAGCCGCGCGCGGAAGTCCGGAACGCAAGAAATAGAAAAGTTCGTTCGCCCGAATTCCGGCGATCGCAGACAGAAGGATATTTCTTACCTAAAAGGGGGCAGAGAGATGTTTTTTCCAGAAAGAGCGTTTATTCCCGCCACAATCACGACGGGAATTTTATTTTTATCGGCCGCAGTTTTATCGGCAAAACCGTTCGTCCCCACCGTGGAAACCGAAAATTTCATCCTCTATTTCGGCTCCGAGCAAGACAATGCTTATCGGGATTGCGGCAAAATCGCACAAACGGCGGAAGATATATATAAAGAAGTGTCGTCTCGTCTCAATATGTCGCGCATTGAAAAAATTTCAGTTTTTTTTGTCGGGGGTTTGTATGAAGATAGAGCGCACGGTCATGCGAAAGTGTCAATGACCAAAGACGGAAATATCGGAATATATATATGGTATTTTCCGTTGACAGATTGGAGTGTTGACGGCGAATTCGGATTTATTAAACCGCTGATTCCTGACGTAGAGGAGTATTTTAAGAAATGCCTGGAAGAAGAAGTCGTCAAAGCGCTTTTTATGCGCAAATATCTTGCGCCGCAAAAAGAGCCGAGAAAGTTCAATACGTATCTCTATGAGTTTGCGGCCACACTCACTTCGTTTTATTCGCATTTTGGCATCAGTTGGCTGCTGAATAGCCCATCAATTGATGAAACTTTGCCCGTGAGCGATATCTTCGCGAACAAATCCGCTGATGTTCGCGCGCTCGATAAAGCGATATCATTTTGCGGTTTTTTAGTCGAGAATTA
>JASEHK010000334.1 GCA_030018875.1 Endomicrobiia bacterium
ACTATCTACTGCCTACTGCCTTTCTTACTTCTTACCTACCTATCTTAAAGAGGACTCACGGACATCGTCCGCGATTTGCGTCGGGAGGGATTTTGTGGCGTCGGCGCCGAGCGACTTTATTCTTTCTATCCGCCCTATTATGGTGTCGCCCTTGCGCGTGGAGGTCTTGAGTTTATTCATCGCGGCGGCGAGCGCCTCCGCGGCGGCGGCGATTTTTTTACCCGCTTCATCGAGGTCGGCATGGAAGCCGACGAACTTGTCGTACAACTGCCCGCTTTCCCTGGCTATCTCGAATACGTTCCTGCGTTGGTTTTCCTGCTTCCAGATAAAACTTATCGTGCGCAAGGCGTGAAGCATTGTGGACGTGGAAACGAGCGCAACGTTCTTTTCGAGGGCCTTCGTCAAAAGAGACGGGTCTTTTTTAAGCGCCGCGTAAAGCGCCGGCTCGAGTGGGACGAACATCAGAACATAATCAGGCGTCGAAACACCATAGAGTTTCTCGTAACTTTTTAAGCTCAATAGGTCTATGTGGCGCAACATACTTTCGATGTGTTTTTTAAGATGAGATTCTCTGGACGCCTCATCCGACGCGCTGAAATAAGATTCGTAATCTTTGAGCGATACCTTGGAATCTATTATCAATACTTTATCGTCGGGGAGACGCACCACATAATCGGGCCGCAGGAGATTGCCTTCGGCGTCGCGGATGGCCTCCTGTTTGGAATAATGGACATCTTTTTCGAGTCCGGCCCGCTCAAGTATCATTTCGAGTTGTATCTCGCCCCAATCGCCCTGAAATTTCGAATCGCCCTTGATGGCTCCGGCGAGATTTTCGGCGCCCTCGCTCAGGCGGCGGTTAAGTTCAGTGAGATTTTTTATCTCGGTTTTGAGCGAAACTTTGTCGCGAAGTTCGGCGTCATAGGCCTGGACGTCGGTTCCTATCGCCAGTCCCAGATTAGTTCGGGCGTTAGCGGCGGTGCTGGCTCCTGTGCCGCCGTCG
>JASEHK010000335.1 GCA_030018875.1 Endomicrobiia bacterium
TTCATAAATATAAGGCGGAAGAAAGGCAGGTAGAAAGGTAGAAGGGTAGAGAGGTAAAGAGATTATGAATATTGACTCCAAAATCAAAAAATCGCGCATCCTTCACCCCTTACCCTTCACGTTTTTTCTCTCCGTAACAACTTCGTAACAATTTTTTTGTATCATTGCAGCATAAGCGCAGGTGTCGTAACAACGGAGCCTGTCCCGCCGTATTCTGGCGGGATAACAATTATTTTGTATAAATAGTGGCGACGGGCGGGCGCCATTGGGGGGGGGATAATGTCCGATAAGTTGATTCCGTCGGAGGTCTTGGTCTCGAAGATACTTGTGATACGCGGCCACAAAGTGATGCTCGACCGCGACTTGGCGGATTTGTATGGTGTAGACGTAAGGCATCTTAAGAGACAGGTGCGCCGTAATGTCGAGCGATTTCCGGACGATTTTATGTTTGAATTGACATGGGAAGAACGCGAAGTTTTAAGGTGCCATTTTGGCACCTTAGAGAGGGGCGAGCATGCCAAATACAAGCCGTTCGCCTTCACCGAGCATGGTATTTTGATGTTGTCTTCCGTGCTCAACAGCCCGCGCGCCATAGAGGTTAATATCAGAATAATGCGCACTTTCGCCCGCCTCCGCGAAATGGCGCTTGGTTACAAGGATTTAAGAGAAAAAATCGAAAAGATGGAAGCCAAATACGACGGTCAGTTCGGTCTGGTTTTTAAGACGCTCAAAAAAATGCTGGAACCGTCCGTCAGCCGCCCCAAAAAGATAGGATTTCTAAAATGACGATAAAACCCTATATGTCATTGCGAGCCACATTGCGAACGCTGAAGTATGGGCGAAAGATTTTTCGCCCCTACCTTGTTGGATACGCCACACTGCGGCGGGGTTCCTTCCTCGCAATGACAATAATGGTCTAGCCCGCCACCGCCTAAACACCCCGTCCCGTCCCGCCCAGGCGGGATTGGACTCTGATGTTGTTCAATAGATCGTTTAGCA
>JASEHK010000336.1 GCA_030018875.1 Endomicrobiia bacterium
CTGTTTGAGGCGGTCGCCGGCCTTGCCGCCGGGGGCTGCGACGCCAGGATACTTGTCGCCGGAGCCGGATGGTCTTACCGGTTGCGTTCCGTCGCCTCGGATTTCGGCGTGGCCGACAGAGCGATATTCACTGGCTTCCGCGGAGACGTCCCCGAACTTATGAACATCTGCGATGTCGTCGTAAATCCATCGTCGGATCCGGAGCCATTCGGCAGAACGGTCATAGAGGCGATGGCTTGCGGGAAGGCCGTTGTGGCGACGGATATGGGCGGTCACAGGGAGATAATAGAAGACGGTGTCGACGGGTTGCTCGCGCCCGCTTCTCCGTGGGTTTTCGCCGATGCCTTGCGGCGCGTTTTGGGCGATACTGACTTATCAGTGGCCATGGGCGCGGCCGGACGCAGAAAGGTGCTGGAACGTTTCAGTGTGACTCGGCAGATAGACGAAATATCCGCGCTTTACGGAGAACTTGTATGAATAAATTGAGCTGCGTGTTGATAGTCCGCAACGAAGAGCGCAGAATAGAACGGTGTCTTAAGGCGCTGTCGTGGGCCGACGAGACAGTGGTTATCGACCAGAAGAGCGCGGATAAAACCGTTGATATCGCCCGCGCGTATACTCCTAATGTTTTTGAAACCGAACCCAAACTCATCTGCAACCCCGACAGAGAGTACGGGATAAGCAAGGCCTCTCATAAATGGGTTCTGCTGATAGAGGCCGATGAAATCGTTGACGAGGGTTTGCGGCGGGAAATAGTTTCCGTGCTCGATAATCCGTCCCGTGACATATACTTTGTTCCGGTAAAAAGTTTTTTTGCCGGCAAATGGATAAAAAATTGCGGATGGTATCCGGCATATATACCCCGTCTGTTTAAGAAAGGCGCCGTGGTATTTCAGAGCGATATTCATACCAACGGCAGGTTTATGAGCGATAACATCGGACGCCTTGAGAGCGATTTGCTTCACTATTCCTATGATCGCATAGACGA
>JASEHK010000337.1 GCA_030018875.1 Endomicrobiia bacterium
CATTCTCTGGTCTCTGGTAAGGAATCCCCCCTGTCTGAGGATCGGACGGAGTTCAGAATTAGCGACTACCAGAGCCCGGGCAATTCCATGACGAACAGCACCGGCCTGGCCGGATATTCCTCCTCCTGTTACATTTGCTTTTACATCAAATTTATCCAGGCTGCTGGTAGCTACCATGGGTTGTTTGACCGATGTAGTTAAGGTCGGGCGATTAAAATATTTGGGCATAAGCCTGCCATTAACCTCGATCTTACCCGTACCGGGTATCAGTTTTACTCTGGCGGTCGCTTCCTTTCTTCTGCCTGTACCATAATATGCCTGCGTCATTCACAACCCTCCTCTATTTCAGTTCCTTTGGCTGTTGAGCCTGATGGGGATGTTCATTTCCCGGATAAACTTTGAGTTTGGCCAACATAGCCTTGCCTAATCTATTTTTTGGTAACATCCCCTTAACAGCCGTCGTAATTACTCGTATTGGTTTTTTAGCCATAAGGTCAGAATATGAGATGGTTTTAATCCCACCCGGGTATCCTGAATGGCGGTGATAAAGCTTTTGTTCCGCCTTCCTGCCGGTTAATATTACTTTATCTGCGTTGATGATAATTACATTGTCCCCCGTATCTAAGTGAGGAGTATAAATAGGCTTATGTTTTCCCCTGAGCATAGTGGCTACCCGGGAAGCCAATCGCCCCAAAACCTGATCTGTGGCATCAAACAGATACCATTCCCGTTCGATTTCCTTTGCTGTTACATTATAAGTTTTCATTGTCCCATATCCTTTTCTTCAATTTGTAAGCGTTCAGCTATAGTAGTTAAGAA
>JASEHK010000338.1 GCA_030018875.1 Endomicrobiia bacterium
GGCCGACGGCGTGGATTTGTCGACGGTTCGAGACGAGGAGGAGAAGTTATGGCAAAAAAAACGGTCAGAAAGAAAGTTGTCGCAAAGGAAGCAAAAGTCACGTCGTCCAAGTCCGTAAAGAAAGCGCCCAAGCCGTCGGCCCGCGCCGTCAAGACCGCCAAGGCCGTCGCAAAATCGGCGGCGGCCCGTCCTAAAATAGCGATAGACCATCCCTCCGACGGCGACAATATCGGCTCCCACCACTACACCGTCCGGATTTCCTGCTCGTCGAGCGGACTCGCTGAGATATCCATAAACGGCGAACCATGGCTGGCCTGCCGCGAAGCCGTAGGCTATCGCTGGTTTGACTGGTGTCTTGCGGGTCCCGGCGCTCATATCCTTCGCGCCAGACTTATAGACGACAATGGCTCGGTCTTGTGCGAGTCCGCCGAAGTCGTCTGCGAAGCGAAATAATCCCGCCGCCTCCGTCTTCACCGCCTCGCGAGAGCTTCCGGAGGGTTTCATCGCCACTGTGATTTATTCCTGTCCGAATACGGATAACAATAACGGACAACAATAAATGTTGTCCCTACGGTTGTGCTTTTTACTATGTATCTTATTGTAGGCGTGTGATTTTGTTCACATAGCGACAAATCTGTTGCGGTGAGGGCGTTTTTTTGCTATAAGGTCGTCGGACTTGAAGCGCCCTAATATGCAACGGTGTCATCGAACAACAATCTCAGGAAAGTCGGCGTCGGCGCCTTTGGCCGCCGCGGCTTTCC
>JASEHK010000339.1 GCA_030018875.1 Endomicrobiia bacterium
GATCATAATCTATTCCCAGTTCACGGGATAAATATCTGATCGTTGCCGCTTTTGATTTTGGATAAACAATACGGGCTATCACCAAATTTTTTAAGATTGATGTAGAGGAGACAGGAAAACCTATCGATTCATAAACTTTACCAAAAGAACGATTGTAGCCGGTAATATGCCAGGACAAAAGCTTTGCTTTAAGAGGTCGTCTTATCTTTTCCGGAAAAAGTTCAACTTGGTTTTTAAATTGAATTTCTTTTAAAATTTCTTGAGCTTTTAATTTTAGAATTTCAACTTTAGGTAAAGAAGTAGAACATCCAATATGCTTTATTAGTTTAAACTTTCCATAACGCTTTTCTCCTACTTGAAAACAAATTGAATTCTTTGCTTTTATTCGTCTAATAAACACAAGGTTATTTTAACATTTAAGTGACCCCGAATAAAAGATGAAATACTGCAATAACAACCTAAAGCTCAAGCAGAAAATGACTTTTTGGTGATTTTGCGGAAGTCAGGTATCGCCTTCTCTATTGACCAAAATCGGGTCTGCGCCCTCTGCGGCACAATCTCTCAGCCGACCGGTATATTTTTTGCCGGCGTTACAGTCACACGCCGGCCCGTAACCTGGCGGCGGCGAATCAGCATCTCTTATACCAAACCGTCCGTACTCTGACGCCGGAATCTGCCAAACATAAGCCGGATTTGGAATCGCGGCAAGATCACGAGCTATACTCGGATCAAAAAATGGAG
>JASEHK010000033.1 GCA_030018875.1 Endomicrobiia bacterium
ACATCACCGGAAGAAACGAGGCCGGCATCATTAAAAAGTTCCACGTAATACTCCGCGTTTTTCTGGCGCGCCGCCGTCCATCCGTCAAGGTATTTCAGTTTTACGTCGAGAATCGCGGCCTGGAGCGTGTCTATGCGAAAGTTTCCGCCTATCATTGAGTGGTAATATTTTCTGACCGCGCCGTGGCCTCTCAAAAGTCTGAGATTTTGCGCTAATGCGTCGTCATTGACGGTAACCAGGCCGGCGTCGCCCATGGCTCCCAGATTCTTCGACGGAAAAAATGAAAAACAGCCGAAGTCGCCGATGGAACCCGCCCGACGGCCGTCATTGTATTGGGCGCCCAGAGACTGCGCGGCGTCTTCTATAACGACTATTCCTTTCGCGCGAGCCGCGGACATTATGGCGTCCATTTCCGCGCTCTGGCCGTAGAGGTGAACCACGATGACGGCCTTGGTGCGCGGCGTGATTTTTGCCGCGAAATCGCGCGGATCCATGTTATATGTGAGAGGGTCTATATCCGCAAAGACCGGCTTTGCTCCCGTCCGGGCTATGACGCCCGCGGTGGCGAAAAACGAAAAGTCCGTCGTAACGACCTCGTCGCCGGCGCCGATGCCCGCCGCCATCAACGATATCAACAGCGCGTCGGTTCCCGACGAAACACCCACGGCATGTTTGGCCCCGATGTAACGCGCCACATTGCCTTCGAAGGCCTCGACTTCGGGGCCCAGTATGAACTTTTTTGAATCGTAAACTTTTTCGATAGCCTTGAATACTTCGGAGCGGATGGGCTCGTACTGCGGCGACAAATCAAGCATTGGAACTTTCATTGTTCCTCCGAATATTTTTTACGACAGCAGAGACTTTAACTTACCGATAACGGCTATCTTTTTAAGAACCGAATCTCCGGAAACTTCGCGCGGCATATTCCCCAACACCGCGTCAAGAGCCTCTTTTATCCGTCTCAATTCTCCGATTTTTTTGGCTACACGCGCATTTGAGCGCCCATTGCCCGAAGATTTTCCCCGCGATGGAGTCGGCGGACTTAAATCAGGCATCGAGCCCCATTTTTCCAAATTCTCGCCGAGTTCCGAAATGATTTTTTCGAAGCGCATCCTCATCCGCCCGTAGACAACGCCGACCACATCGTCGTCGGCATCGTAATAATCTTTGCGCGAGCCGGGTGTCCAGCTTTTCTTGACAGCGCCCCAGCGCTCGAGTTCCCTTATATTTATGCTGACGTTGCCTTTGCTTATGTTGAGGGCTTCGCAAATGTCGTCAAGGGACATAGGCTCGCCCTTTAAAAAAAGCAAAGCGTAAATCTGGCCGACCACGCGGTTAAGGCCCATGGAAGCGCCCATCATAGAAACGGCGTTTATAAAATCATTCTCGACGGCGGAAAGTATCGAAGGCATTTACATCTCCGTTCTAACGTTTTGTAAGTTCTAAACGTTCAGAACATATTATATATCAAAAAAAGCCCACAGTCAAGGGTTATTTTTTATCGAACACATACTCGTTGTTGCCCGAGCCCGAACCGATGCTTATGAGATTTCGCAACGTAAATCCTCGGGACTCGTAATAAGTCTTCACTTCGTCGGAAGAAGCCGTCTCGAAAGGGTAGCCGCCTATCCAGTCAACGGCGTCGCGGTAAATCTTCATTCCGCGACGGCTCTCGGGATTTTGCGCGTATCTCTTAAAGGGATTCTTCATCCGCAGGGCATCGCCTATGAACCAGTTGACCGCGCAATATGCCAGATATGTCCACAGCATAATAAACTTTACCGGCGGCGGAGAGACAACATATGTCTTTTTTATGGCCGTCCACACGCGCGTGCGCAGAGGCTGCTTATTGTATATGGCTATGGCCAAAACTCCACCGCTTTTGACGAGCGGGATGACGTTGTTCATCGCGGCGGCAAGATTTCCTGTGTGATGAAGAACTCCCCATGAATAGACCACATCGAACGTTCCGAGTACCGAAAGATACGCCTCGTCGAGCACCGAAGCGCGCTCTATGCGCCACCTGTCTTGATTCGGAAAATATCGCTCCTTCAAAACAAGGCCGCACTCGACGCTGTCGGGGTCATAATCGAAGGAACACACCCGTGAGGCGCCGAGGCGCATCGCCGAGAGAGAAAAAAGTCCGGAGCCCGAACCTGCGTCTAAAAAGGCCTTGCCCGAAAGATTTTCGACCATAAGTAAATTTTTGAGAGATTTTTCGGCGGCGACAATAGTGGTTTCATCCACGGACTCAAGAAATCCCATCCAGTTCTTTCCGAACTCAAAACGTTTCTCTTTCATGGTTTTTTACATCCTGCGATAAAGGGCGATATAATCTTTGAGCATTTTTTCGACGGAGTACCGCTCAAGCGCGGTCTCGCGGGCGCGTTCGCGCATCGCTTTGTCGGCGGCAGAACCCCAAAGGGCGAAGGCCGACTTTATTTTTTCCGCAAATGTCGTCGGAGCGGAGGGCGCCAGGTATCCGTTTTCTCCGTCGGTTATAACCTCTTTATTGGCGCTTATGTCGGCGGCTATTACCGCAAGGCCTGAGGCCATCGCTTCGAGCATTGAATTGGATATACCTTCGGCGGAGGAAGGCAGTACAAAGAAATCCGCAGCCGCGAGATGTTTTTCCACTTCGTCGGTCGGAGGCGCGAATATGACCGAAGACGCGGCCGCGCCGAGTCGGGCGGCGATACGGCGGAGATTCTCTTCGAGCGTTCCGCGTCCGACCAGAACGAGTTTGGCGGACGGAAATGTCTGGACGACGCCGCCCCACTCGCCGACCAGACCTTCGAGGCCTTTTTGCCGCTCAAATCTGCCGGTAAAGACCGCCACGGGACCGCCGTCCGAACCAAGGCCGAGTTCCTCTCCGAGAGAACGCTTTCGCTCGACGGACACTGGCGCGAATCTCGATGTGTCCGCGCCGTTGGGAATAATGGTAAATCTGTCGCAGGGAAAGCCCTCGGTCAGGGCTTCGTCAAAAACACCCCGACTCGGACAAACAAAGCGCGCGGACGAATGCTTAAGCAACGAAAGTTTGACTCGACCGGCGATGCGAGCGCGCGAGGTTGCGATATCGCCGAACTTGCCGGAGCATCCGAACTTGATTAAAACTTTTTTACCCAGTAAACTTCCGGCGACTACGGCGGCAATGGCCGGCGACGAGGCCAAAAGAACATGTATTGCGTCGTACTCTTTTCTTTTTGAAATCAAAAACCGTAAGGAGCCGAGCATAAAACGAAAGGACGACCCGTGAGCGAGCCGGTATATTTCCACGCCGGAAACGTTTTCCCTCGACGGAAGCCCGCCGTTAAAGGACTGCGTGCAAACGAACACCGAGTTCCCGCCAGCGCAAAGCCGCGAGGCCAGAAGGAGTCCCTGTTTTTCGGCACCGCCGATGTGCGGATGAAATCTGGCGGAAAGCATGCATATCCTCAACGGCTCGCGCAGACGGCTGCAAACCGAACTTCGCGCGAAACGCACCCGTATTGCAGTCCATGCGCCGAGGAATGCGTCGCGAAGAGATATTTTTTTGCCGTCTTTTATCGTGCGGGGAGTGTATCTTATGGGAATCTCGGTTATCGGGATGTTTCTTTGCAATATCTTGGATGTAATCTCGGCCTCTATTTCAAATCCGCGCGAGACGAGCGATATTTCTTTTAAAACGTTTTTGTCGAATAATTTGCGGCAGGTGTAAGAGTCGGTTACGCGCCTGAGAAAAATCGCGCCGATAAATCCGCTTATGATTTTGTTGCCGAGATAATACGAGGCATATATCACGGGGTTTTTTTCGAGGAACCGCGAGCCGTAAACCACGCGCGCGGAGCCGTCGGCTATACGCGCGGCCATTTTCGGAATATCGGACGGGTCGTATTCGAGGTCGGCGTCTTGAACGCTGATTATGTCTCCCGTGGCATCTTCGATGCCGGCCCTCAACGCCGCGCCCTTGCCGAGATTTCTTTCGAACCTTATTATTTTTACGCAATCGGCGGACGACGCCGCGCGCGAAACGGCGTCGAAAGTCCCGTCGGTGGAGCCGTCGTCCACCACGATGATTTCTTTTTCGAAGCCGGCCGATTCGAAATCGGCGGTAAGGACGCCGATCAGAACGCGCCCTATGGTCTTTTCTTCGTTGTAGGCGGGAATTATTACGGTTATTTTTTTCATTATTATCGCGCCGGCGGCGGAGGTAAAATCTTAAATGCGGCGGAGGCCGCCGTCACGATGAATATCACAAATGCAACGGAGGACACAAAAACGCCGAGAATAAAAGCCATCGGCCTGAAAACCATAAAGACCCGACGCGCGCCGCCCGAAAGATGAATCGCGCGAAACACCCCCGACTCCCGCGTGACTTTGGTCTCTTTGCCGTCTATCCACGCGCGCCAGCCGGGGTAATATGACTCGCCCAAAATAAGTGTTCCTCCGACGGCGTCGGCGTGCGGAAGCGTTATCCTTATCTTCTCGTGGCCGTATTCCACTGCCCAAATCGAGGGCGGCGGAGTCCTTCGTCCGACAGCCGAAGCCGCCCGAAAAAAGATTCGCGGCGAGACCGTCTTTTTTTTATACATCCTGACTTTCCCGAAAGTTGCGGCGGGAACTGCGTCGCGGCTTATGTTTTCCGTGGTCAAAATATATTTCATACCCCACCCCGGAAAATCTCTAAAGTATATTTCTCCGACGGAAGACGGGGCAAGGAAAGTGGACGACATAGGTTTCGCCGGCGCGTAGCGGGAGTAAAAATCCCTGAAATAGCCGGAAAGTATAAGCGCGTCATATCCGTTGAGGTTTTGAAGTCTTGTCATCATCGAAAGATTTGCCGGTATCTCATCGCTTGTGAAAATCCTGTCGTTCTTTCCTATTAAAGCGGCCGTGGGAGCCGCCGACCATGCAAGCGTCATCGGACGGATGAAGTTTAAGTTCCAAACAATCAGCTCGGCGCATACTATTGCCGCGACGGCGACGCGAAACTCTCTGCGCGGGATTTTGCGGGCGGCATAAGCGGCGAAAAAGCCCGCTGACGCGATGGTCAAAAAATAAAATCTGGACGGCGTCCGAAACGAGCTCAGGAAAGGCATACGATCGTAAATAAATCCAAAGCCCGGCGCATTGAATCCGAAGGCCATAATAAGTCCGAAAATACCGCATAGGGCGAATGCCGACGCGGCGGCGCAAGACCTGCCATATACGGGACGGCTCCCGACGGTATTTCGCAAACATTCTTTGAGAGCGAACATAAAACCCGAGACCGCCAAAAGAAGTCCCGAATATCCCATAAAAAGATTTTTTCTCTCGAAAAAATGGGAGTAGGATGTTGAAAGGTTTCCGTCCAGCGGATTACCCCACTTCCATGGCGCGGCGAGCGCGGCGAAATCCGACGCGCCGAGAGAAAATGCCCGCGCGAGAGGACGCCACGATATTTTCTCTGCGAGCGCGGCGAACTCTGCCGACGGAATATATTGCGCGGCGCTCAAACTAAAAGCAAGAGCGGCGACGGCCGAGAGGCGTTTAAATCCCCCGACTCCCGATAGCGCGAAAAGCGCCGCTACGACGGCGGCGGACATAAAAGCTCCCTGTGGGTGCCCGCTTAAAAATTGAAAGCCGAGCGATGCGGAAATCACCGACACAGCCAAAGGCGACGGGGCGTTGTCTCTTTTGGCGCGCGCAAAACGCGACGCAAAAAGAGCGACTGCTGGAAGCCACGAAAATCCCGCGAGTCTCACGACATGGCCGGCGGGTATCATATAGATTGTGAACGATGACAAAGAGACAACCGCCGCGCCGGCGAAAGATGATACATCGTCATCGAGATCTAATACGGGCGAGTTTTTGTAAAGAGCGTAAAATGAAACCGCCATAAAAACAAGATGAACCAATACCCAAATTTTGAAGGCGGCGAATGCTCCGAAAAAATAAAACAGCAGATTCCCGGGATAAAAGACTCCCGCCTGAGGATTGGCCAGATGCGGAGTTCCTCCGAATGTGTAAGGATTCCAAAGCGGGAGTTCACCGGATATTATTCTTGCAGTCGTGTAGTGTTTGAGAGGATAATAATGAAGATGCATATCTCCCGCGTTCGCTATGAAACCGCGCGAAAAAATAATCGGGGACAACAAGACGGCGACGAGAAGAGTGAAAAATACTGCTATCCTCATAAGTTCAAAACCGAGTCGGTTTTTCGGAACAAAACCAAAATCAACGAAGCGATTGCAACGAGCGATACGAATGCGCCGGTCACAAATAATGTCGGAGAATAAAACAAGTGAAGTGAACGGATTCCGGACGGAATATTTACGGCCTTGAATCCGTCGGGCGTCCTTTCCACGGAAATCTCTTTGCCGTCGGCGTAGGCGCGCCACGACGGATAATGGTTCTCGACGTGCGTCAGGCGCCCGCGGGGCAAATCCTCGCCGAAATCGAACGATATTTTATTTTCCGAAAATCGCGAGGGCTTAAAAACGCGGGCTTTATCCGTGCCGGCCGCCTCGAATACAAAAAGGGCGCCGGGATCTTTAAGGCGATATAAATAAGGCGGCGATACGGAGGTGCGCACCGGATAATATCGCCGTGAAGAAGCGAACTTGTAAGCGCTCAAGATGTAGCCCGCGCCCAAGGACTTCAGCGCCGGCGCGGCATCGTCGGGCGACGACATTGAATACGCCCGATGGATGGCATTGTCGGCGGAGGCCGGCACAAGCGGCTCGCCGGAGCCGTAAGCGTTCAAGACCCCGTACGGCCACGCGACAAAACCCTTGAGTGCCGCGCGCGCGCCGCGCCATGCGGCGATGGCCGTCCGCCCCGATACCGCGTTTAATTTTATTGTCTTAGGCGCGATGGCCAGGCGCGTCATCGCGCCGTCTTTTCCGATGACGGCGACGGCGGCGGGGGTTTCGTAAAAGAAATCCGCCGGGGCCGTCTGCTGATAGAACATCCCGCGGGCGAACAACTCCGCGAAAATCAACACCGTCAGTATCACGCCCGCATAAGCGTATTTTCCCCGGCGCGACATCAGAAAGTCCGAACCCGCGGCCGCGACGGCGGCGACGCCAGCGGCCGAGAAGAATATCATCGTCGAAGGATACCGCAGCAACGCCGCGGGAGCAAAGATGCGCCGCAATAAGTCATACGGCGCGGAAAAGGCCAGAACGATGCCCGCCAGGCCCGTCAACGGCCAAAAAAACTCCTTGCGCCGTATGAGCGCAAAAAGCCCCAGCAGTGCCAGCGCGCCGCCGGCATAGCCCGCGTAAAAAGTCTTAAGCCAGTGATAACGCGGACTGCCTTCGCCGCCGTCGGGATAAACCGCCGGCGCGAAGAACCCCGCGAGATCCTTTATCCGCGCCGAGTGCGAAAGAGAGGTCTCGTCCGGCTTTTTCCTGTCGCGATATCTTTGGGAATTGAGGACCAGTTCGGCCGTGGGAAGCGCCTGCAAAGCGCACAACATCGAGCAGACCGCAAGCGCCGCCGTGGCGTTTTTTATTTTTCCCCGCAAGGCGCAAATGGTCAGATACAGCAAAACGATAAGAAAAAAAACGGGATACCCGCACAGAAAAGCAAGCGCCAACGCCGAGGCGGCGACGACCCACGACGCGCCGACAAAAACAAGCGGGGCGAAAGAAAAAGCCGCGGCGGAGGCGTAGGAGAAAAACTCAAGCTTCGTGACGAACCATCCGCCGAGCATCCAGACCGTCGCGCCGCTCGTCGCGGCGAACGGCGAGAGGCCTTCCACACGGAGGAACGCAAGCGCGAAAAAGCCCGCCAAAAACATTATCGCGGGATAAAAAACCCTCATCCCGCCGACGGAGCCGAAAAAGTAAAATGGGAGAGAAAGCGCCGAGAAAACCCGCGACTGCCACGTCGCCAGAAGCGGCATCCCCATATATCCGTAAGGATTCCAAAGCGGGAGCTCGCCTGACTGAATTATGCGGTTGACCGTCGCCGTCTGAGGCTGAAAAAAATAACCCACATCGCGCTGGTAAAAATACCTTCCGCCGAATATCGTCGGCGCAAAAAACGCAACGCTTAAAATGGCGACAAGCAAAACCGCGATGGGCTCTCTTGATTTCATTTTTTGATTCCGATTTTAAGCGATGCGCGGGCGGCTTCGCCCAGACGGCCATAGCCGATACCGTCCGCAGCGGCGACGGCAGCTTCATAGTTACCGTCGAGCGCCAGAACCTCGGCGCGGCGCAAACGAGTCCAGACATCGTATTTGACGAAGGAGGCCGCCATTAGAAACATGGCCAGTATAGCGGCCATAGGCGCGGCAAGCCGTCGCGTGAACACGACGGATACTACGGGCGGAGGCGGCTTAAAATCATCCGGCTTTATCGCAGCGCCCGCGCCGGCGGCGGCGAATAATATGAGCGGCACGAGCGGGATATTGAAAACGAAATCCGTCGCCGACGCTACCGCGACAAGAACAAAAATCGCGCGGGCTCTGACGTCGGAAATCCGTCTTAAAATAAAATAAAACAAAACGACCAGCAGCGCTAAACCTACCACGCCCGTCTCAGATAGAGTTTCAAGATAAAGCGAGTGAGCGTAAACACTCATAAACTTGGACGATGAAAACTGCGCGGCTCGCTGGGCAAAATTACCCACGCCAACGCCGAATGCCGGAGACGACGCGAACATCCTGACGGACGCCGCGTACCACGCGAACCTGTCCCACACGCGCGGCTCCAAAAATTTGCCGACGAGGGCGGCAACGGCTAAAAATGTCATCGCCGGAATCCAAATCTTTTTTTTATCCGGCAAAGAGCGTCCGAGCAGAACAACAGCCGACGCCAAAAATCCCATCGCCATTGACACACTGAAAGCAAATATGGCGGCGAGCGCACAGGCCAAAAAGCAGCCCCGCTCAGCCGCCGTCAAACGATTTTTCCTAAAATCGAAAACGGAGTAAGCCGACGAAAGCATAACAGCCGCGAAAACATTCTTTTTGGGCAGCGTCGCCCAAGTTGTCGCGTCGGAGACACCGCCGCCGAAAATTTTTTGGGCGAAGAAAAGCGCCGCCAAAAACGCTCCGAGCATCAACAAAGCCGCGAAGAAAAAATCACGCTCTCTATCGGTAAAACTCTCCGCCGCGAAATAAACAGCCAGATATGACGCCCAGTTGACGGCCTCTATAAATCCGCGCCATTGATTGGCGGAATCGGAACCGACGCTCGAGCGCCAAAAAACGCGAGCGCAGATATACGCCGTAAAAATAAAAAACGTCCCGACGGCCGTCGGGACGCGCGAATCAGTCCTGAATATTTTTTCTCTAAACACCCCGTAGCCCAAAGCGACGGCTGCAAGAGCCGAAACGGCGGCCTGCGCCGGCACGTTCCAAGCCCCGCCGGCGACGGCGGCAAGGGCTATTACACCGAATACAAGTAGGGCATGCACATCAATCGGAGAGTATCTGGGGCGTTATGAAAACGAGAAGCTCCGAGCGCTCTTTCGTGTCGTAATTCCTGCGGAAAAGTTGCCCGAGTATCGGTATGTCGCCCAGAAGCGGCACCTGAGTGGCTATCTTCTTGTCTTCTTCCCTTATCAGTCCGCCGATGACAACAGTTTCGCCGTCTCTTACCATTATCGTCGTCTCGGCCTCGCGCGTGCCTAACACGGGTCCGGCCGGATCCATCCTGATAAGCAGGCTCACTTGAGGCAGAACCTTCAGAGTAACCTGCCTGTCGGCGTTTATCGTCGGTTTGACGGTGAGCTTTATTCCAACATCGAGCCACTGAACTTCGGAAGCGACGGCGCCCGCAGTTCCGCCGAGTTGGGTGGTTTGCTGTATGTAGGGTACTTTCTGTATGACGAGTATCCTGGCTTCCTGATTATTAAGAGTGGTCACGCGGGGATTAGAAAGGAGTTTCGCAAGACCTTTTGACGTTATGGCCGACAACATGCTCGAAAGACGGGCGTTGTTGCTTACGACGCCGAAGCTTATGCCCGCGAGCTGTCCTTGCACGGGCGTGGCAGGGAAGTTAACGCCCGCTCCGCCGGCGGCGGGCCCCACGGCAACGCGGGTATTTCCCACACCTATTCCCTGCGTGTCATCGGTGACGATGGATGTCTGACCTATCCTGGTTTGACCGTCGGTGGAAGCATACGACCAGTTGATTCCGAGGTCAAGGTCCTTGGTAAGGTTGACTTCGACGAGCTTGGCCTCTATAAGAACCTGATAGGGCTTTTTGTCGAGATCTTCTATGAGGCGCGCGGCGTTGTCGAGACCTTCCGGCGTGTCCGTTATAATAAGAGTGTTGGTGCGAGCGTCAACGGAAATAATGCCTTTGCGCCCCTCCGCCGAGCGTATGGCATCGAGTTGGGTCTTGACGTCTTCGGCCTTGGCGTAGTTCAAAGGAAGGAGTTTGGTAAATGTAACGGCCTGCGTGCGTTCCAAAGCCAGGGCCTGCGGAGTCATCACGCGCAGAATGTTTGTGCCGATGTCCTGGGAAACGAGATTTTTAAGCGTCAGTATAGTGGAGAATGCCTGATCGAACGGAACGCTCCTCAAAGTGATGGTTACTGTGCCCGCGACGTCGGGCCCGTATATTATGTTTATGCCGCTCTGCGCGGAAAACACTCTGAGAACATCGCGGATGTCGGCGTCCTGAAAATCAAATGTAACGAGCGTCTTGGGAATAACGGTCTTGGCGGATCTAGGCTCCTCCTTTTTCTGCGCGGAGGATTGCTTGGCCGCCACGGCGGACGCAACCGGCTTTTTGGGCTCTTCTTTTTTGGCGGCCGGTTGCTGTTGTTGTTTGACGGGCTCGGCTTTGGGCGCGACCACAGGCGCAACCGAAGCAACGGCGGCCTTCGCAGCGGACGACGGGGCGGACTCGGCGACAACTTTGGCCGCGGATGCGTCTTCCTCTATCGGCACGGCTATGACCTCAATCGGCTGCGACTCTGCCGACGGCGCGGGAGCCGTCGCGATAGCAACCTGTTTCGGCGCCGACGCGCCAACAGCCATAGGCGCGGCCTCGGACTTACTTTCAGGCGACGGAACATCCTTGAAGGAAAGCACGACATCATTGCCTCGGACTTTCAATTCGTAACCGATGTCTTTTTTGAGATCCAGCACGGCGCGGGCGATTTTAACGGGCTCGTTCTGAAACTGCCCCGAACGAATGCGCGACACCGCCTGGTTATCGGCGACGACTATTTCCTTGGTTTTAAGATTATGCTCTATCCCCGTAAAATCTATCACAAGGCGCTGAGGGTTGGTGATTTTAAAGGCTTTGAACTTGCCGGGCCCGGAGAGCTTGAATACTACGGAGTTCGCGTCGTAGGAAACGGCGTCGAG
>JASEHK010000340.1 GCA_030018875.1 Endomicrobiia bacterium
GGTATCTTGAATGTCGCTGGTGAGATATGAAAAGATATACTTTTTTTGTTTTTTCTTTTAGTGATGGTTATTCCAATTTATGGGCTGATTATTAGCATATCTGCAATAGGGATCATTGGGATACTTGGTGGTTTATATCCAGCTATGAAGGCGGCAAATATTTCTCCTGCGGTAGCGGTGAAGTATGAATAAAAAGATTATTGCTTTTACTGTTAGTGGATAGTGGATAGTGGTTAGTGGATAGTGGTTAGTTGGAGGTTGGTGACATGAAAGAGAGTGTTTTAAAAAATAAAAGTTTCAGGTTTGCGGTAAGGATTGTAAGCCTGTACAAGCACCTATGCGACGAAAAAAAGGAGTTTGTCTTGTCGAAACAAATTTTGCGTAGCGGGACTTCAGTTGGAGCAATGATCCGTGAAGCGGAACACTCCGAAAGCAAGGCAGATTTTGTGCATAAAATGGCCATTGCCCAAAAAGAAATAAACGAAACGATTTACTGGCTCGAATTGCTCTGTGAAACCGGATATATTTCAACAAATGAATTTGAAAGTCTAAACGCCGATGCAGTTGAAATCATTAAAATGCTAACCATCAGCATTAAAACTGCAAAACGTAACCACTAACCACTAACCACTATCCCCTAACCACTATCCCCTAACCACTAACAAATCGGATAAAA
>JASEHK010000341.1 GCA_030018875.1 Endomicrobiia bacterium
ACAAAAATGGAACTACTGTCCTGCTGGTTGAACAAAATGCCTGGATGGCTTTAGAAATAGCTGACCGGGGTTATGTGTTCAAGATTGGTAAAATTGCCTTGGAAGATACAGGTAAGAATCTAATAGAGAATGAGGAAGTTAAGAGGTCATTTTTAGGCGAGTAATGACAGAAGCCATCAACCCAAACAGGAAGCTGCAAAGGTCATTGACCAGGTATTCGACCAGGCACCGCAACACTGTGTTATCGGCCTGCGACTGGAGAAGTGGATACAAAAGACGGAATGTGAAGAGGAATGAAGTCTAAACTAACAATTGGCGGGGTGGACGGGATTCGAACCCGCGATCTTCGGCGTGACAGGCCGATGTGTTAAACCAGGCTACACCACCACCCCGGATAAGTAAGAAGTAAGAAGTAAGAAGTAAGAAGTAAGAAATGGGAAATAAGAAATCTTTACTTCTCACTTCCTACTTCTCACTTCCTACTTCCTACTTCCTATTTATGGTGGGCAGGACAGGACTCGAACCTGTGACCCCTTGCGTG
>JASEHK010000034.1 GCA_030018875.1 Endomicrobiia bacterium
GGATGAGAGTTTTTGCCAGGCGTCCAGCGGGGCTTTGAGCGCCGATATTTTCTTCATGATACTTTTGGCGCGGGATGAGTCAAGCCAAAAGTCCGGCGCGGCGACGAGAGATTCGAGTGACTTTATTTCGGAATTTTTTTTACCGGGGTCAAAGAAGCCCCCTTAATTTTTCAGCGCGAATTTTGAGTTCGGATATCATTCTTTAGTCCTTTTTGAACTTCCCTATTCACTTCATTAACTATGACGAAACTGACGACGAGCGCGAGCGTAAAAACAACACAGATTATAGCAAAAAGGTCGCCGACGCGCGAGTAAAAAGTGCGACGCGATTCAAGCGGCGCCGAGGCGACAAACCATGCCTCCTCGAAAATCGAGGTTTGTTTCATTATGCGTCCGTCGGAAGAAATAACTCCCGACACGCCCGTGTTGGCCGACTGGATTATCCATCTTGAATTTTCGACGGCGCGAAACACATTGAAAGTGAAATGCTGAAAGGCCGCGGGCGTCATACCGTACCATGCGTCGTTGGTGATTACCAGCATCGCCTCGGCTCCTTTGGCGACGAAACGTCGAGTGACGTTTCCGTAGAGATTTTCCGAGCAGATGACCGTCGAGATTTTTTTGCCGCCGACGGACAACACAGTGTGCTCCCCACCTTTGGCGGTGTCGCCGATATAGTTGAACACGCCGAAATAAGGCTCGAGTAGCCGGCGAAACGGCACGAATTCGCCGAAGGGCACCAGATGGGTCTTTTTGTGAACAGACGCGATTTTTCCGTCGGGGGCGATTACGACAGCGGCGTTGTAAATCTTGCCGTCATCTTCGAAATGCGTTCCGACGATTTGAGGAAGGCGGCTCGACTTGGAGAGTTCGCGCATCCACGACGGCGCGCCCGACGAATCCGAGAGAACTTCCGTCAACGATGTCTCCGGCCACAGAATAAGTTCGGGCGGCCCGCCTCGAGCGACGGCCGTTCGTCGAGAGACGGCGAGAACAAGCCGCGATATCTTTTCTTTCGTCTCCGAAAAATATCGGACGTCCCATTTTTTTTCCTGGTCAATATTGGGCTGAATGACGGCTACGGAAATGGACTGCGCGGGCAATGCCGCCGCCGACGGCGGAGCGCGGAAAACACGAACGCACGCGCCGGTCATAAACCAAGCCGCCAAAAACCCGAAAGCGATTTTATGCCTCAGCCCCGCGCCCGCGAAAAGAACGTCGGCGGCGACGGTGTTGGCGAGCATTATCATAAAAGAAACGCCGAAGACCCCCGCGAACCGCGCTATCCACAAAATCTCGGAAAAGTTCCACTGCGAATATCCCGCTATCGCCCACGGAAATCCCGTAAACGCGACGGAACGGACGTATTCGAGCGCGACCCACGCGGCGGGAGTCGCCGCCATAACCAATCCTCCGCCGAAACGTCCGAAGACCGACGATTTCTTGAATAAAATCCCGGATATACCGACGAACGCCGCCAGATACGCCGACGGATACGCCGCCAACAGCAAAAGCGCAATGACCGCCTGAACGCGCGAACCGGCGTGCGTGACCACCGTCGGAAAAATCCAGTAAAGAATGACTCCGTATCCGGCGAGCCCCGCTAAAAAAGCCGCGGTCGCGGCGCGCAAAGCGCTCAGGCGCCGAGCCAAATAAAGAAGCGGAGCCGCGAAAAAGTAAGCCAGCGGCCACAAACTAAACGGCGGAAAGGAAAGCGCAATAGCGGCGGCTGAGGCGAATATGGCCGTCGGGAGGAGGAAACCTGACGATACACGTGAACGAGTGGAGAGATTCATCGGAGTGTAACGGAATTTTTCAGCGGCCACAGCACTTCTTGTATTTCTTGCCGGAGCCGCAAGGGCAGGGGTCGTTGCGTCCGAGTTTGGAAGGAACGGAAACGGAAAGCGGCATGCCCGAGGCGGCGGGCTTAAAACCGTCGGCGTTCAGCGACGATGAGCGCGAAATTTTCGTCGGCGACGAATCGAGCGGCGCCTCCGCGTTGACGGATAATGTCGGCATAAATCCGGGCCTTTCCTCTATGCCCATTTGCCTGCGCGCAAGCATCGGCGGCGCGACAGCCACCTGAATCTTGAATAGATATTCGACGGTGGTCTCGCGGATTCGGCGCATCATCTGTTCAAAAAGATTCAGCGACTCTTTCTGGTATTCTATCAGCGGATCTTTCTGGCCGTACGCCCGAAGGCCTATGCCTTTTTTTATCTGATCGAGGTCGTAGAGGTGCTCCTTCCACGCATGGTCCATCATTTGAAGAAGGACGAGCCGCTCCATCTCCCTCAATGTCCCCGCGCCGAGGGCATCCTCGCGGGCGGAATATACTTTTTGGAGTTCCTCGTTGAAATATCCGGCCAACTCGTCGGCGGCGTATTTTCCGACGACATCGGAACCAATCTCGCGCCCGGAGAGTTTGTTGAACCACGCTCCCAGACTTTGCCAGTCGTAAGACTCCGGGTATTTCGCGGCGGCCAACATGGTTATCTTTTCGTCAACGGACTCGGCCTGCATATCCGAGATTTGAGCTTTGACGTCTTCTCCGTCGAGAATTTCGTTTCTCAACGAATAGACGGCCTCGCGCTGCTTGTTCATCACATTGTCGAAGTCGAGCAGTTGTTTTCTTATGTCGAAGTTCATCATCTCGACTTTGCGCTGGGCGTTTTCTATGGCGCTATTTATCCACGGATGCTCGATGACCTCGCCCTCTTCCATTCCGAGACGCCCCATAAGAGAGGAGATGCGCTCTGAACCGAAGAGCCGCATAAGTTCATCTTCCAGGGAGATAAAAAATTTAGAAACGCCGGGGTCGCCCTGACGACCGCACCGTCCGCGCAACTGATTGTCTATGCGACGGGATTCGTGACGCTCCGTGCCTATGATGTGAAAACCGCCGAGCGATTTTATTTCGGCGGCGGCGGTCTCATCGGGAGGATTGCCGCCGAGGACTATGTCGGTTCCCCGTCCGGCCATGTTGGTGGCTATCGTCACCGTGCCGCGGCGGCCGGCCTGGGCGATTATATTGGCCTCCTGCTCGTGATATTTGGCGTTGAGCACCTGGCAGGGCACGCCTCGCTTGCGCAGAATCGAAGAAAGTTTTTCGTTTTTCTCTATCGAGCGCGTGCCGACGAGAACCGGAGCGCCTTTTTTCCACAGCCCCTCGATTTCCTCGACGAGAGCGTTTATTTTTTCGCGCTCGGTGCGATACACGGCGTCGGGCAAGTCCGTCCTTATCATCAGGTGGTGAGTCGGTATCTCGACGACGTCGAGTTTGTAGATTTCCCAAAACTCCGTCGCCTCGGTCATGGCCGTTCCCGTCATGCCGGAGAGTTTTTTGTACATTCTGAAATAATTCTGGAATGTGACGGTGGCCAGCGTCTGGTTTTCTTCGGCGACCCTCAGGCGCTCCTTGGCCTCCACGGCCTGATGCAATCCCTCCGACCACCGGCGGCCCGGCATAAGCCTTCCGGTGAATTCGTCCACGATAAGCACCTCGCCGTCTTTTACGATGTAATGAACGTCTCCGAGGAAAAACTCGTGCGCGCGAAGCATCTGGGTGATGTGATGAACCCACTCGCCCTCGATGTCGTCATAAAGAGACTTGAGGCTGAGGAGATTCTCGCACTTGCGTATCCCATCCTCGGTCAGTATCACGGTATGGTGTTTCTCGTCGGAAATATAGTCGAATCCGGCGCCCAGGTCAATGCCTTTCTGTTTGGCTTCTATCTCCTCGGTCTCGGTTATCTTGCGGCCTTTAAGATAGGGATAAATTTTTTCCACGACGGCATACTTCTGCGTGGATTCTTCGGAAGACCCTGATATTATAAGAGGCGTGCGCGCCTCGTCAATCAAAATCGAGTCCACCTCGTCTACGATGGCGTAATTAAGGGGACGAAGTACCCGCTCGTCGCGGCTTACGACCATGTTATCCCTGAGATAATCGAACCCGATTTCATTGTTGGTCACGTAGGTGACGTCGGAGGCGTATGCCCGGCGGCGTGTCTCGGTGTCCATATCGTGCTGAACAAATCCGACGGTAAGCCCGAGCATCTCGAAGACCGGCCCCATCCAAGCGCGGTCGCGGCGGGCCAGATAATCGTTGACGGTGACTATGTGCACGCCGTCGCCGGAAAGCGCGTTGAGATAGGCGGACAATGTCGCCACAAGAGTCTTTCCCTCGCCGGTCTTCATCTCGGCGATCTTGCCCTGATGAAGCACAACGCCGCCGATGAGTTGCACGTCGTAATGCCTGAGCCCGATGGAACGCCCGGCCGACTCTCTTACGCAGGCGAACGCCTCGGGCAGGATGTCGTCGAGAGTTTCCCCCCCTTTGAGGCGGGCGCGGAACTCGTCGGTTTTTTGTCTAAGTTCCTCGTCGGAAATGGCCGATACGGAGGCGTCGAGGGCGTTTATGCTCTCTGTCGTCGGAAGCATTTTTTTGATGTCCCGCTCCGATTTCGTTCCGATGATTTTTTCAACGAAGGATTTGAACATTATTCGTGAATTATATCAAAATGCCCATAAAAAACCCCCGCCTCTTATAGCGCTTTTTACGGCGTCCACAAGAGGCGGGGTTGATTAGGCTATACGATCAGAGTTTAGATTTTCTGGATTTTGACCGCCTTGGGGCCTTTGTCTGAGTTAATAACTTCAAACTCGACAGCGTCTCCCTCGACGAGCGATCTGTAGCCGGATGACTGAATGTCGCTGTAATGAGCGAACACGTCGCCTGAACCGTCTTCTTTCGCAATGAATCCGAAACCTTTCTTGTCGTTAAACCACTTAACTTTACCTTTCACTGTAATGTTCTCACCACCTTGTTTATTTCATTCCGCTTCCCGGGTTTTCACCAGTCAGCGAGGGGATTGTATCAAATAACGGGGGGGGTGTCAAGCGTTTTTATTCGTTTTTCAATACGAACATCCATGGGCGATGGCGATTTTGTTTTTGCTAAAATATGGCGGATATGAAAAAAATCATCGGCGCCGCGACCGTATTCCTCTTGGTCTCCGCTTTTTACATAGCGGGCATCTCTCCGACGATAACATCCGACGACTCGGGCGAACTCGCCGGCGTAACGGCCACTCTCGGCGTGGCTCACTCCCCCGGTTACCCCGTCTACTCGCTTGTCGGCAGGGCGGCGCAGACATTATTTCCTTTCGCCAATCCCGCCTACAGGGCCAATCTCGTCTCGGCGCTGCCTTCGGCGGCAGGCGCGGCCGTGGCTTTCTTTTTCTTTGCGGCGATATCGGGTTCGATATGGGCGGGATTTTGGTCGTCGCTTGCGCTGGGAGCGTCGTCGTTTTTTTACGAAACCGCCACGGCGACGGAAGTATACGGCCTGGCGATATTGTTCGCGGCCGGAATGCTGGCCGTTCTTTCGTCCGGAATCGAAACCGGGCGGAGGATGAGACTCGCGTTTTTCCTGTGGGGTCTCTCTATGATGTCGCACTATATGGCCTCGCTTTGGCTGCCCGCGATTTTTTATCTGGCGTGGAAGGAAAAACGTCTGTCGGCGGGGGACGCTGCCTCCTACGCATTGTTTGCGGCGCTCGGAATAACGCCCATTCTCCTCATTCCGATAAGGGCGGCCGCGGATGCCGTCTACTCGTGGGAAGACCCCCGGACGCTGGGGCGCTTTCTCGACGTGGTTCTGCGCGCGAGATACGGCGCGGTCAACCTCGCCCAGGGCAAGATGAACATTTTCGACGCGGGGCAGTGGGCGCCGAAACTTCGTTTTCTGATATCGGAGTTGTCCGCGTCATTTTCCGCGGCGGGGTTTGCCGTCGGAGCGACCGGAATGATTTTAAGTCTCGCGCGCAAAAAAAATAAAAACTTTGCGGCGGACTGCGGCGCGGGTAAATCGAACATCGTCCCGCCTACGGCGGCGGACGGCGTATTTCTGTTTCTACTTTTTGCCGGAGCGGGGCCGGCATTCCTCATACTGGCCAACGTCGGCGTGGACAGAGTTTCATCCGCGCTGATGGCGAAGTTTTTTTATCTTTTAAGTATCGTCTGGTGCGCATACGCCGCAATCGCTCTGTCAAAACTGAAAGACGCGCGCATAATGGCTGCGGCGGGGATTTTGCTCGTCGGAGCGGCCGTAGCGAACTCGGCCGGGAAAAACTCGTCGCGCAACCATTTTACTTTCTACGATTATGCCGCCAACCTGCTCAAAAATACTCCGAAGAATTCGATCGTGATATTCGACAGGGCCGACGAGATGGAGTTCTGCGTGAGTTATCTTTTGAGGATAGCCGGCAGGCGGCCGGACGTGGAGTTTCTCGACGCAAACGCGGGGGTCTCGAAAAGTATTTACGGCGACGACTACTACAAAATCTGGGGCCCTCCGAGGATATCATTGAGGAACAAGGCGGAATCCGATTTGATATCGGCCGCCAAAAGAGAAAACGGGCCGGTCTTTTACGCGACCTTTCTGGCGCGGCAGACCGTCACGCCGAAAAAGCCCGAAGGACTTCTGCACCGCTCGGCCGGACAATCTCCCCCGGGGGTATTTCCCGACGAAGTTTTCGCACTGAGGCCGCCGGAAAAAGAGATAAGAAGCCGGGGACTTTACGGCAGCCACTTTTCCATACTGGGAGATTATTATCTTTATGCCCGCGACGACGCGAGAGCAGAAAAAAACCTTGCCGCGGCATTCTATCTCGGCGACGCCGGAGCGTATCATCGTCTGGGATATTTTTATTATCAAAAGGGCGAGAATGTCAAGGCGCGGAAGATATTTGAAACCATCGCGAGGTTCCATCCCCGAGACGCGGACGCCCGTCTTAATCTGGGCGTCATCGCCGAGGGCGACGGAAGATACGACGAAGCCGAAGGATTTTATAAAGCAGCGGCGGGAATGGACCCATCCGACGCGCGAGCGCGCCACAATCTCGGAGCGGTATATTGGAAGACATCAAGGTGGCGCGAGGCGGCGGAGGCCTTCGAGCGGGCGGCGGCACTCGAGCCCGAAAACGACGCGCACCGGCGATTTGCCGACGGAGCGAAACGAAGAATCACTAACTAGTTGCTCCTGAAAAATGCCCTCCTATGTCATTCCCGCGAAAGCGGGAATCTATTTGCTCCGCCGAATGACTGGATTCCCGTTCCCCGATTGATACCTTCGAGGACAAGTTTCACGGGAATGACACCCGTGGAGAGTTTTTCACCGTCAACTAATTAAAGATTTTTTATGACGCCGCCGCCGACGACCTTGTCCCGACGGTAAAATACCGCGGACTGGCCCGGCGTTACGCCGAAAACGGGCGCGCCAAGCTCGACCGCGAGGTCATCTCCCTGCCTTCGCACGCAAGCGCTTACTTCCATTGACAAATATCTTATTTTGACGCCGTATTCGGCGGGCAGTTTTTCATACGGGGGGCGAAGAACCCAATCCGAGACAAGGAATTTTTCGGCAAGAGCGCGCTCTCGCGGACCCACGATTACGCGGTTCTCCGACGGCTCTATCCTCAGAACGTAAAGCCTTTCTTTTGAGGCGATGCCGAGCCCCGAGCGCTGTCCGACGGTAAACCTGAATATGCCGTCGTGACGGCCCAGTATGTTTCCGTCTTCGTCGGCGATGACTCCGTCGGCGGCGGATTCTTCCGACTTATGCCGGCGGCAAACGCCGGCGACGAAGTCCTTGTAATCGCCGCCCGCAAAACACGCGTCGCGGCTTTCTTTTTTGCGCGCGACAGGAAGGTCATTCGCCGCCGCAATACGCCGAACGTCCTGTTTTTTCAAATCTCCCGCCGGAAAAACGACCGAGGCGAGACGCTCGGGCGGCACGCGCCATAGAAAATATGATTGGTCTTTCGATAAATCGGCGGCCTTGCCGACGAGGAAGGTCTTTTTCGCATCGTTATTTCTGACGGAAATCACATTTGCGTAGTGACCGGTGGCCAGACAATCGAATCCGAGAGACGCAGATTTATCCAGAAGCGCTCCGAACTTTACGGTCTCGTTGCAGACGACGCACGGGTTGGGCGTTCTTCCGCGCAAATATTCACGCGCAAACGAATCGGCGACCTCGCTCTTAAATATCTCCTCGAAATTGAAAACATAATGCCTGATGCCGAGTGTCCGGCAGACCTTCGCGGCGTCGGAAATATCGTCGAGAGAACAGCACCCGCCGTGGCGCTTTTTGTCATCGGAGGCGTTCCAGAGTTTCATTGTGGCTCCGACGACATCGTGCCCCGCCCTGACCATAAGCAGAGCCGCGACGCTCGAGTCCACGCCGCCCGACATCGCGACGAGAACTTTTTTGACTCTCGGCTTCACGGCCTCTCCCCGCCCCGAGCCGCCGAACCTGAGGCGCGGATCGGGTCGCAATATTTCAACTGATCCCTGAGCCACGGAGCGGCCTCACACTGGGCGCGCACCGCCTCAATGGCCGCGGCGACGGAGTTTCTTATTTTTAGCGCAACCTTCGCGCGGGCGGCGGACGCCGGAACAAGATAATAAACGAAAATCGGCGAACTGTCCATTGCCGTCTCGGTCGCGTAGACCCGCGCCTCGGGATATATCTTTTTTAATGATTCCTCGACGGCGATTTCGGAGAGCGAAAGCCGCGACGCCACATAAATAAAGTCGCGCGGAGGTTTGCTTTCAAACTCAAAGTCGGGCAACGCCGACACGCACCGGAATTTCGAGCCGAACTCGGCGCGGGCGAGAAAAGTCATCGCGGGATTTACGTAGAAACTCATCGGCAGAAAGACTTCATGCGAATCCAGAAGCCCGCCGGCGCGCCTCAGAACATCAACCTGCCACGCGCCGAACGCGCGCCGCGTTTCTTCGGACGGCGCCCACACAAAAAAATAATTTTTCGTCTCGACGAAAGCCATTGCGGCCAAAAGCGCGGCGGCCGTCAATGCCTTGAGAATCGTCCCTCGCCCCAATGCCCCGTAAGCGGACGCCGCAAAATAGCCGCAGAGAATAAAGGCCGGCGGCAAAACGCCTATCGTTCTTAAAGCGTGCGGCGCCTCGGATGAAAATATTGACGGCAAAAACATCGCCGCGAACCAAAAGAAAAGAAAGGCCGCGGCGCTCCGTCGAGGGCCGAATACCAGATTCTTCGCGCCGAGCGCGACGCCTCCGGCAAAAAGGACAAACAACCCGAAGGAAAACATCGGAGCAACGGGTATATTATGGCGGGGATTCGAGTCGCCCTCAAAACCGAACATAAGCGCCGATTTGATAAAGTTCGCCGAAGGCGAGGCGCCGTCGAAAACTGCGCGGGAGCGGGCCAGAAAAAACTCGGGGTGCCGGACAAAATGAAGCCAAAGAGGCAGGCTTACCAAGACCGCCGCGACGACCATTATGGCGACGCCGCGCGCGAGGGCGGGAAGTTTTTTATCCTCCCTTGAATATCTCATCCGCAAGGCCTCGCAAACCACCGCGAATAGAGCCGCGAAAGGCACAAACCTCGACGGAAGATAGGTATAGAAAGCCGCGCCGAGAAGAACTCCCGACACCGCGAAATCGCGGGTCTTCCGATTAGCGAACGCTCTGTACAAAAAGTAAAAAGCAAACGAAGAGACCAGCGGCAGGAGTATCCCCTGGAACGCTATCCGGCTGAAAGTAATGTGCCATCTGGAAAAAGCCATCGCAAAGGCCGCGACCAGCGCCGCGCGATAAGCGAACAAGTCGTCGTCGGCGTCGCCGCCGGAATATTTTTTCCGACGGAATATCTCGAACGCCAACAGGAAAATACCCGCGACCGTGACTGCGCCCGCCAAAGCGGAAACAATCCTGAGCGAAACTATCGAAGCGCCGAATATCTTGAAGGAAACGGCGGCGATATAGGCGTACATAGCGTCTACGCCCCAGAGGCGGTTGAAGTAGGCCGGACGAGAGATTCCGTCGAGAATATCCGAAGCGCACAGGGCGTAAACTCCTTCGTCGAGATAAAATCCCGTCGGGACTTTGTCCAACCCCCAAAGTCTTATTATCAGAGCCGCCGCGAAAACGACCGCGGCCAAGCGCAACGAACGGGCGCGAAGGCGGCGCGAAGCCGCGCGCCCGACGGCGCCCGATGTCACGGATGGCGACGACGAGGCGTTCATTTCGATTTGTAAAGAGGCGAGATTTCGCGGAGTTTTTCGACTGTGGCGGGCAGTATTTTCAAGACGTGATTGACTTCGGCTTCGGTATTGTACTTGCCCAGAGAAAATCTGACCGAACCACGGGCTTGAGCCTTCGGACATCCGACGGCGGTTATGACGTGGCTTGGCTCGGTCGAACCCGACGCGCAGGCCGAGCCGGTGGCTACACACACATCCGCCATATCCAGAGCTACGACGAGGCTTTCCCCATCGAGATAATCAAAGGCGACGTTGAGCGTGCCGGCAAGCCGCTCGCTCGGATGACCGTTGAGGCGAACATCCCGAATCGAAGAGAATATCCCGCGCTCAAGTTGCGCGCGCAGAGCGAGAATTTTCTTTTCGTCTTCCTCCATCGAAGACACGGCCGTTTCAAGCGCGAACGCCATCGCCGCCGCGCCGGGCGCGTTTTCCGTCGAGGCGCGGCGATTGCCCTCGTGATGGCCGCCGTGCAGTAGCGGATGAAACTCAGCGCCCGAAGCGGCGTAAAGACATCCGACGCCTTTGGGGCCGTAAAATTTATGCGCCGATATCGAGATAAAATCCGCGCCGATTTTTATCGCGTTCAGAGGAATCTTGCCCGCGGTCTGGACGGCATCCACGTGATAATATACCCGCGAACGATTCGCCCGAGCCCTCCGCGCGTTGGCATTGTGTATGATGCGACCGATTTCGACAACGGGCTCTATCGTGCCTATTTCATTGTTGGCATGCATAATACTGACCATTATGGTCGTGTCGCGGAGAGATTTTTCGATGTCGGACGGGTCAACGCTTCCGTATGAATCCACGGGGAGATACGTTATTTCGAAGCCGTGGTATTTGGAGAGATATTCGCAGACGTTCAAGACCGCGTGATGTTCCACCATTGACGTGATTATGTGGTTTCCGCGCGCTCTGTCGGCGAACGCCGCGCCCTTTATCGCCGTATTGTCCGACTCGGTGCCCGAAGAAGTGAATATTATTTCCGAAGGTTTCGCGGCGCCGAGTATGCGGGCGATTTTCTCCCTTGATTCTTCGAGTATCGCCTTCGCGTCCTGTCCGGCGGAATGAACGCTGGATGGATTGCCGTATGCCTCGCGCGCGACTCTGGCCATAATATCTATGGCCTCGGGCGACGCGGGCGTAGTCGCG
>JASEHK010000035.1:0-7195 GCA_030018875.1 Endomicrobiia bacterium
CATGGACGGTTGTGTCGGGAACTTCTCCGTGGACATTTGCCGCCTCCACCCTCTGGGACGACGGTAGAATATACGATATCAACTCGCGCGGTCTTGATTTCGCCGGAAACCTCTCCGGATGGACGACGAAGTCATTTACCTACGACACGACCCTGCCGGTCGCGCTCCTGCAAAAACCGGCCGCGGCTTTCGTCACGACTCTTCCGACGCTCTCGGGCACCGCCGCCGACCCCGCGTCGCAGTTCGCCAACCGCTCGCGTCTCGACAAAGTTCAAGTTGCGATACAGGAAGACCCCGACAACGATGGCAATTGGTGGAACACTTCGGCGTTCGGCATTGCCCATCAGGCGCCCGTTCCTCCGTCGGCGTGGCTTGACGCCTCCGGCACAATAAATGGCGAGATAGGGCCGGTGACATGGTGGCTCGCCGACGCCTCGACGCCGTCGTGGTCTAACAACACCAAATATCGCGTCACCTCGCGCGCACTCGACCGCTCGGGCAATATTTCCACGGGCACAGCGCTTGAGCAGATTTTCGTCTACGACACCGCCCGTCCCGAAGTGGCGATAACGACGCCGTCTCTTTCCAACTATAATTCGCTTGCCGAAATCCGCGGAACGGCCGCCGACACCAACTCTCTGGGTTCCGTCGAGAAAGTTGAAATGAGAGTGAGGAATTACACCGTCGGCGCGTGGTGGGACAACTCGGCTCAGTCGTTCCTTATAGCCGACGCCGACAAGGAAACCGCGTGGTTCGCGCCGCGCAACGATTCCGGCAACTGGTCATTGTGGATACAGACATTCACCTGGGCCAGCGGAAACTATTGTGAGATAAACGCGCGCGCCCGCGACAACGCCGGACTCTTCACGCTCAACAACGCCACGCGCGCCTTCCGTTTCGACGCCGAGATACCCAACTCCCGCGCCACGTCCCCGGCGGGCGGTTCATATGTAAGACAACTTGTGACGATATCAGGCACTGCCGCCGACATCCCGACGGTTGCGGGCGGCACGGGTTACGGCGGCACAGGCCTTGCCGCCGGAACGATACAGACGGCGATAAGAGACAACTATCGCGAGATGTGGTGGTCGGGCGCGGCCTTCAACGCCGGCTCGCCCCAGCCGTTCACCGACGGCGGAGCGGTTACTCCCGAACCCGTAACGTGGAAATACGAATCGTCGGCCCTTCAGAACGAAATACTCTCGGGCGCTTCGTATTACGTGACATCTCGTTCGCGCGATAACGCGCTCAATCAGGAGACATTCTTCAACGTTCGCGGCTCGACGTTTATCGTGGACACGACGCCTCCCCTGTCCGCGATGACGACCCCTTACGCCACGCACCACAAAATTCTTCCGACGCTCTCGGGCACGGCCTTAGACCCGATTCCCGCCGCGGCCCGTCCGCTCGTCGCGGGTCTGCGAAATGTCGAACTTACGATTTATGACGAAACGAACAATCAATTTTGGACGACCACCGGCTGGAACCCGCCCGGCGTAGGCCAGGCGACATGGACGGCGACGGGCACATCCGTCTGGACCTCGACGAATATCCCTGCGTGGGGCGACGGCATCGCCTATCGCATACGCTCCTGGTCGTCCGACAATGCCTTGCCTCTGCCGGGCAACGTCCAGTCGCCGGTCGCCGAACATTACTTCATTTTCGATTCATCTGCGCCACGCGCGTTCTTCGATTCGTCCATCGTCAACGGAGCGTTTTATAAGACACTCGCTTCAATCACCGGCACCGCCCGCGACTATCCCATAGCCAACAATCGCGCGGGCATACAGAAAATAGAAGTTTTAATTCGTGACGTTTCCGACGACAAATACTGGTATTCGGGAATTTGGAACGATGCTCCCGCGCCGCCCTTGGGAACATGGCCGACGGCGACACTCGGCGGCGACCCGCAAGGAATTACAACGTGGAACTTTGCTTCCGTGCCTTCGTGGACAAGCGGCAAAGAATATCAGATTTCCGCGCGCGCGTGGGACAATGTAACAAACAACTACCAAAATCCCGCGCTCACCTACACTGTCAACGCAGACACACATCCGCCGGTATCTTTTGTTCAGCGTCCCGAAGAAGACCGCGGCTACTCTACGGCCGACCCGCTTACCACCATTTCGGGGACGTCGCGCGACTGGCGTCCCGACGGTAGTTTCAAATATTCGGGCGTCGCAAACACGGGCGTCAAAATTTCCGTGCGTCTCGACGAATCGCCGTACGATCCCGTAAACACCTCTGCCGCCGACAAATGGTGGCACTTCGGACTCGACCAGTGGGTTTTGGTCGGCGACTATAACGAAGACCTTACATTCGGCACCGCGACGATAGTCACCAGCGATTATCCCGCCGACCCGACGGTCGAGTGGCGGATAACCGCGCCCGACTGGGTTTCGGGCAAACGTTACCGCATTCGCATGCGCGCGACGGACAATATCTCCAACGCCGAGACGCTCGTCTCCACGAGAACATGCACGGTGGACATAGTGCCGCCCGCGTCGAAGTCGGTGCGTCCCGCCGAAGGCGGCCAGTACAACGCGTCTTCAAACGCCCTCACCACTTTGTCCGGAACAGCCCTCGACGACCTGCCCGACAACGTTGACCTTACGAAGATAAGAATATTCTACGAGCAGACCGGAAACGGCTATTTCTGGGACGGCGGCGGCTGGTTGGTCAATACCCCCAATACATGGCTTACGACTACGAATCTTACGTTGGGCGGCACGTGGTGGGCGTATGACTTCGGCAATCCGAATCAGTGGGTTTCAGGCAAGACCTACTACATAAACACATCGGCCACCGATAAGGCCGGCAACGTTCAGGTTGCGTGGTCCACCACGACTTTTAACGTGGACACGGAGCCGCCGGCGACAAGAATCAATCTGCCCGTCCACGATGCCAGTTACAAGTCGCTCCTTCAAATTACCGGCACCGCCGCCGACGACTTCTCCGGCGTCAACGGGGTTCAGACCGCCGCGCAGGATCTCTCGACGGGCAAGTGGTGGAACGGCACGAACTTCACCGGCGACAATCTTTTGTGGTTCGCTTTCAACGGCGGCACTCTCAACAATTGGAGATACGGAGACCCTCCGACGATAGCGTGGCAGAGCGGACGGCAATATCTTGTCGTGTCGCGCAGCAGCGACGCCGCCGGCAATTTTTCGAGCGCTTATACGGTCGGCGTAAACTCCAATACCTTCTCGTTCGACAACGTCGCGCCCGCGGCTTTCGTCGCGCTTCCGTCGAACAATTCGACGAGAAATAATCTGCCCACTATTTCGGGAACGGCTACCGACGACTTCTCCGGCGTTACCGACGTCAAACTCCAGATAACTTATCTTGACGCGGGCGACACGTATTATTGGACGGGAGTGATTTTCTCGTCGGAAACACCCAATGCCGAAATCACAGGCATCGTCGCATCGCCTCGCCAAACTTATTCCGTTTGGACGGCCACAGAGTCCCTGCCGTCGTGGACGGGGCCCAAATACTATCAGGTCAGAGTCCGCGTCGGCGATTACGCGGCCAACCTCGGGAGCCGAACCACCGCTCAGTTCCTGTTCGACCGCGACGATCCCTCGACCACATTGATTGAGCCCGCCGCCGGCACCGATTACTCGAGCGCGCGTCCGCTGTCGTTGGTTTCGGGCACGGCGGTGGACACGCCGGTGGACATACTTTCAGGCATTAACAAAGTTCTTGTGAGAATCTCGACGGGCCCCGTCGCCGCGCCGACATGGTTCTGGAGCGGAACGCTCGGCGCGTGGGTTAATTATTCCACGTGGACGGTCGCCGCCTCCACGCCGCAGGCCGGCTCATCGGCCAAGTGGGCTGTCGCCTCGCCCGCGTGGCAGAACGCTTTCAAATACAATGTGAATGTCCGCGCCGAGGATTTTGCCGGCAATCTCTCCGCTTGGACGACGAGAACTTTCCTTTACGACGACGCGCCGCCTACGCTTACGATGATGAAGCCGCTGAAAGATTTTGAGCCGGCGACTCTCTCGACACTTTCAGGCACCGCTTTTGATCCGGGCGCCGCGGGACTTAAATCGTATCTCAACAAAGTTCAAATCGCGATACAAACCACGCTCGACGAAAAATTCTGGAACGGGACTTCATTTGTGGATACCGGCGGGGCCGCTGTGTGGCTTGACTGCCAGCCCTCGATTGGGCCTTTGACCGAGTCGGTGGATTGGTATTTCACCGGCTCTACTCCGACATGGTCGCACGGAACGCAGTATAAAGTTTATTCAAGGGCGATTGATAATACCGATAACGCCTCGTCGGTCGCCGAGAAAGTGTTCCGTTACGACAACATCGCTCCGACGACAAAACTCATCGTCCCGCCCGGGGACGTCGCGGCCACGAGACAAAAAACACTTAGCACCATTTCAGGCACCGCTTCCGATACCGCGCCCGGCGAACTTGAAAAAGTGGAAATCAGAACGAAACACGGCGGCTCCGGACAATACTGGAATGTAATTGGCCAGGCGTTTAATATAGGCGAAGCCGAGAATGCCTGGTTTGTGGCGTCCTCCACCGTGGCGGCGCCGTACACTATCTGGTTTACGACGCAGACCACGCTGAACCTCTCCGACGGAACGGAGTACTCCGTCAATGCTCGCGCGCTCGATAAGGCGGGGAATTATCACGTCGCTTACACTACGGCCATTTTCGTCTATGACGTTTCCGCCCCGCAATCGTGGGTCGCATCGCCTGTTAACAATTCATTCATAAGAAATATCGCATCAGTCACCGGCACATCCTACGATGCAGCCGGCGGCACGGTTACACTGATGCGCGTCGCCGCGAGACAAAACACCACGATGAAATGGTGGGGCGGCTCCACATTCAGCGAGGACAACACTTTCTTCGTCAACGCTTCAGGCGTTTATCCTTGGTCTTATTCCGCCATCACCGCCGACAAACTTACGTCGGGCGCGTCATACTACATCGTTTCCGAGTCAAGAGACAACGCGCTCAATATTGAAACTTCGCCTCCGGGCGCGGGTCCTTCCACATTCAACTGGGATGTCACCTCGCCCACTTCCGCCGTAACTTATCCGTCACATCTCGGAAATTACAAAGCGCTTGCCGTCATATCGGGCGACCACTCCGATATATCGCCCTTTGCAGGCGCGCGGACGGCGGGCGTCTCGTCGGTGAAAGTTTCGATACAAGACCTCACAAACCCGGCGACATTTTGGCTCGTCGGAAGCGGCTGGGTCGAGGGTTCAGAGCAATGGAACAACGCCGCCATATTCACAAGTTCATGGAGTTTGACGGCGGGATTACCGACATGGATTACCGGCAGGCAGTATAAAATCCGTTCGCGCGCGTACGACACCGCGCAGCCCGCCGGCAACGACCAGTATGATAGTTATCCCCAGAGCGGATACACGATAACATTCGACACGACACCGCCCGTGGCGGCGATACAGACGCCGAACTACGGATATTACGGCGCGGTCAATCAATTAACGATAATTTCGGGAACATCCGACGACCCCGTGCCCGCGAGCGGACCTAATAAATCCGACATTGATTACGTCCGGATACAGATAAGTTCCGGTTCAAATTATTGGACAGGCTCGTCGTGGATAGCGACATCTTCATGGACGCCGACGAATTACTCGGGAGGAAACTGGGAATATCCCGGCGGGCTCGGCGGGCAGGGTCTGCCCGCTTGGCAGAACGGCGCGGACTACACGTTAAAAGCCGAAGCGTATGACAAGGCGGGAAATGTCTCGACGCTTCAGTCGCACAATTTCAAATATGACGAGCAACTGCCGTCGGCCGCGATAACACTTCCGTCGAGCGCGTATCACAGACAGGGTTCGCTCTCAACATTATCGGGCACCGCGACTGACCCGGGCGCCAATCCGTCGGGGTTATTAAAGACAGAAATAGCGCTCCTGCGCGTCGGCACGACGAAATACTGGTCTTGGGGCGCGCAGACCTTCACACTTGATACGGCGAGTTATTCCGCTACGAATCTGGGAACGCCCGCTTCGTGGCAGCACAACTGGAATCTGCCTAACTGGGATAATTTCGACGGAATAACATTCAGGGTTTTCGCGCGTCCTCAGGACAATGCCTACAATTACGCCGCGCCCGTAACATCGGCGACATTCGCTTACGACATAACGGAATCAACAGTCGTTGTCACCGTGCCCGCGCCCGCGATAACATATTATTCGGCGATGCCGACGCTCTCCGGCACGGCGCGCGATGATACTTCCGGCGTTCAGACGACGCGCGTAAAGGTCCGCTCCGGGACGACCGGCGCGGTGCACTGGGCGGGGACAGGGTGGGGCTCGCTTACGTGGCTTTTGGTCAACGGCACGACGAACTGGACGTATCCCGTCGGAGGAGAGCAGATACCGACGTGGGTGAGCGGCCGCATATACGAGATAACCCCCTGGACGCTGGACTATTCCGGAAACACCTCGACCGGCGCGACCAAGACATTTATGTTCGACAATACGCGGCCGGATTCAAGGATAACACCCGTGCCGGCGAACGATGTTTATTACAGCGAACTTCCGACGCTCACCGGAACGGCGCGGGACCCCGTGCCCGGCGGTGAGACTTATGCGGCGGGCGTCAACAGGACGGAACTGAGTTTCTATTCCCATTATCAGAATCGCTATTACAACGTGTTTTCCAGCGAGTTTGATTTGACGGATGAGACATACCAGACGCTTTCCGGTCAGGCGACATCGTGGTACCTGACGGGCTACTCCACAAAACTTATTGACGGCAGTTCGTACACGGCAAAGTCGAAGTCGTGGGACAATTCGAGCCCCGAGATGGAAGAGACGAGTTACACCGACGCGGTCAACAGAGTGAGGTTCGTTTACGACGTAAGCAAACCCACGAGCGTCGTTACTTATCCGGTGGACGGAAACAATTACCGCGCCGCCACGCTTACGACCATATCCGGAACGCAGACGGACCTTGCGCCGGAAGCCGGACGGCTTATGAGCGGCGTGGGAGCGGTGAAAATATCAATACAGGATTTGACGCATCCCTCGACATATTGGAGAACCGGAACCGGCTGGGTTGGGACGGAAGATTGGGGCGCGCCGACGAACGCGAGCGTGTATGCGAGCAGTTGGGCGTTTACAAATTTACCGACATGGATTACCGGCAGGCAGTATAAAATCCGTTCGCGCGCGTACGACAC
>JASEHK010000035.1:7294-10974 GCA_030018875.1 Endomicrobiia bacterium
ACGACCAGTATGATAGTTATCCCCAGAGCGGATACACGATAACATTCGACACGACGCCGCCCGTGGCGGCGATACAGATACCCATTCACAACGGATTTTATTCCGTGGTCAACGCTTTGCCGAATATATCCGGCACGGCCACCGACCCGCTGCCTTTCGCCGGCGCGTCCCGGTCTGACATTGACTATGCGCGCGTTGCGATAAGAGAAATCGGCGGGGATTGGTGGAACGGAGTAAGTTTCAGTTCATCTTCCATATCGTGGCGCTCGACGGTAAAGTCGGGCGGGCCGGCGTGGACGTGGGAATATCCCGCGGGTCAGGGCGCAGAGAATCTGCCTTCCTGGCAGGACAACAAAAAATACGCCGTATGGACGGAAGCGTTTGATAAATCCGGCAACGCGGGCGGAGTCGTCATATCGAGTTTCACGTACGACACGATGCCTCCGACTTCAAAGATACAACTGCCGGCGAATGCCTATCACAAGTCCGGCGAATTGGCGACGTTATCCGGCACGGCCTCCGACGGAGCAAACGCGAACAGAAGCGATTTGGAGCGTGTCGAGATAGCGATACAAAGAGACCCCGAGAGCGCGGGCAATTACTGGAGTTGGGGCGCGCAGACGTTTTCGCTTCCGACATCTTCTTACACCTCGACGAATGCGGGGACTTTGGCGAATTGGCAGCAGACCTCAAACCTGCCGACATGGGATAATTTCGACGGAATAACATTCAGGGTTTTCGCAAACGCCAAAGACAAGTCGCAGAATTATCAGTCCGCGGTCACTACGTTTACTTTCATCTACGACATAACTCCGCCTACGGTAAAAGTCCATCTGCCCTCGTCCGACTCCACACTCAGATATTCTTCTCTCCCGACGATAACCGGAACAGCCGCCGACGCGGCGCCCGGCGCGCTTGAACGGGTTGAGGCGCGTATAAGAAACAACTCGGCCTCCGCTTACTGGAACACGTCTACCTTGGCATTCGACATATCCGACGCCCAAGCCGCCACGGCATGGTTTACGGCGCAGACCACTATGTCCTATCAGACCTGGTTTACGACGTTTACCGCCGGTAGCAACGACCGCTGGACCGACACCATAACCTATCGCGTCGAGTCGCGCTCGCTGGACAAAGCGGGGATTTTTTCTCCCGTTTATTCCACCGCGACATTCACCTATGATAAAACTCCGCCGACTTCGCAGGCGACTCTGCCGTCCGACCGCTCGATAGTCAGGGAGCTTTCGACGATATCGGGAACATCCGCCGATACCGCCGGCGGAACGGTCTCTCAGGTCAGGGTGGCCGTTCGCAGAAACACCGACGGCAAATGGTTCGACGGCTCGGACTTCACGCAGTCCGATATTGCTCCGCTGTTCACGGACTGGGTCGCGGGCTTCACTGGAACAAGATGGCAATACACCACGCTGACCGACGGAAAACTCACATCGGGCGTTTCGTATTATGTCACATCGGAATCGCGCGACAACGCCATAGCCACGAACATCGAACAGTGGGCCGCTCGCGGCTCGACGTTTACTTTCGACAATTCCAACGCGACTACCACGGTCATACTGCCGGCGCACAATCTCTTCTATAACGCGCTGTCGCAAATTCAGGGCACTGCCCGCGACGCGACGTCTCCGATAGACAAAGTCGAGACTGCCGTCCAGCGCCTTACCGACGGAAGATGGTGGAATCCCGCCGCCGGCGGTTCTTGGGATGATACCGGCGCCAACCCCGTCTGGCTCGACGTTTCCACGGCTTCTCTTGCGGACTGGACGCTGTATTCTTCTTCAATGCCGTCGTCCACCGTGATGACGCAGGGCGCCCGATACAATGTGACGGCCCGCTCAAGCGACCGCCCCGGCAACGTCGAGGCGCTTTTCTCCGTCGGTGTCAACTCGGTCACGTTTACGTGGGACGTCGGCAAGCCGACCTCGACGATAACCGCGCCGGTCAACAACGAATATTACGGCGGCCCCGCTCGGGCGCTTGCTCAGATAGAAGGCACGGCCGTTGATTATCCCGCCGGCGTATCTAATGTCAAGTGGGCGATGGGCGAGGCGCCGACGGGTCCGTGGTGGAACCAATCGCAGTCCACCTTCAACGCTCCGGCGATAGTATGGTACAACGCTTCCGGTCTTACGTCGTGGACGGCTTCCACGCCGCCTCTTAAGAACTCCAAGCAATATCTGGTCAGGAGCAAAGCCCTCGACGCGGCGACCAACGAAGAGGTGCCGTCGGCGGGCAAGACGTTCACTTATGACAACGAGCGGCCGGCTTCAAACATTGTAAGGCCGTTGAACAATCTCTCGTATAACGCTCTCGCGTCCATATCCGGAACGGCGAGCGACAACACCGCCAACGACAAAATAATGGTTTCCGTCAGAGAGGTCGGCGGCAACTGGTACAATTCGGAAACCGGAGCATTTACGGTAGGCACGGAAGAGGCCTCGTGGTTCGCGTCGTCGGGAACGGCCACAAACTGGTACTACTATTCAATACCGTGGGCAAGCGCAAAAGAATATCTCGTCCGCTCCAAGGCCATTGACCGCGCGACAAACGAAGAGATACCCGCGGCGGGCAATCAGTTCAAGTTCGACTCTGCGCCCCCAACCTCGGCGGCGACATATCCCGAAGCCGGTGTTTATTATTCGGCGATTCCAAGCATAACCGGAACCGCGGCCGATACCGGCGGTTCGGGTGTTCAGCGCGCAGAGGTGAGAATCAAAAACGTTACCGAAAACTCGTTCTGGAACGGCTCATCTTTCGTCGGTCAGTCCTCATGGGTGCCGGTTGCGATGCACGTAAGCACATGGTCTTATACAACCGCCGTTTCTTGGGCGTCAGGCAGGGTTTATCAGATTACGAGCCGCGCATGGGACGTCGCGGGCTCGTCGGAGACACCTGCCGAAATTCCCGACGCGGGCGACGCGGAGTTTTATTTTGACGATACGAAACCCGCGACACTTGTTCAGCGTCCCGTCGGCGGTGATTTTTACAAAACTCTTACCGTGATTTCCGGCACGGCATCCGATCCTATAGCGTCCGGCGGCGCAGTGGCAAGCGGCGTAGAAACAAGCGGAGTCGAGTACGCGCTCCAAAACAAGACGCTCGGTAAATGGTGGTCGGGTTCGGCCTTCAACGACGACAACAGGCAGTGGTTCACGGCCGCCGGCGAAGCGTCGTGGCAGTTCACATTCTCCGATATAAACTGGGACGATGCGAGCGTTTATCTCGTCAACTCCCGCGCCCGCGATAAGGCCGTCGGGCCCAATTATGAGACGGCATTCACCGTTGACGTAAACTCCGTCACGTTCATCGTGGACAAATCCACGCCGGTATCGCTGCTCAAACATCCGTCGGCCGGCCTTGTGACAAATATTCTTCCGACGCTCTCGGGCACGGCCCTCGACGTAAACACGCCTTCCAGCGGCATAGACAAAGTCGAAGCGGCCCTGCGCCGCGATGCTCCGTCGCCGGTAAAGTGGTGGGACGGCTCCGACTTTACCGCCGACGTTTCATCCTACGTTCTTACGCAGGTTCTCGGCCCCAACAATACTTACTGGTGGTACACGGGATTTGATTCCAAACTTGTGACGCACTCCACTTACACCGTGTTCGCGCGCGCGTATGACAAGTCCAAGCCGTCGGGCAACTATGAAATAACCGGCGGG
>JASEHK010000036.1 GCA_030018875.1 Endomicrobiia bacterium
CTCGACACTTTCTACCCCTCTACCTTTCTACCTCTCTACCTCTGTACCCGCCTTTACTAAAAAAGCCGGCGACGGGTTAGAGGCCGGCTGGTTTCGAACCGACGTCGGTATTTTGAAAGGAAAGCGGGCGATGGGAGTTGAACCCACGACCTTCTCGTTGGCAACGAGACGTTCTAGCCACTGAACTACGCCCGCGTTTTAATGCGTTGAAAATTATAACAAAATGGACGGATGATGTCAAATGTTCAGCGGGCGGTTTCTCCGAAAAATCGCCCCGCCAAATCGGAAGCGAAAAAATCCCCCGCCGGGCCGTAAAACTTGCAGCGGCCGCGCTCAAGAAAAAGGATTTTGTCCGCCAAAGCGCGAGCGACCGAAAAATCGTGGGTGGATATGAGTTTGGCGGCGCCCAGGCCGTCAATGAGCGAAATAAAATCTCTTTTGGAAGGAGGGTCGAGACCGAGTGTGGGCTCGTCGAGTATAAGAAGTTCGGGCTCGGTCACCAGAGACGCGGCCAGGGCGGCGCGTTTTTTCTCGCCGAAACTCAAATTCTGCGGCGGTGTTTCGGGCGGCTCGTCAAAGCAGGCTCTCGAAAGCGCCAGCGCGACCCTCCGGGAGATTTCCTCCGCGCCGAGTCCGTCCGCGTCAAGCGAAAAGGCCACGTCTTCGAATACCGTCGGCATAAAAAGCTGGTCGTCGGGGTTTTGAAAAAGAAAACCGACACGGCGACGGTATCGCGACAATCCTGAGGGGCCGGCCCTGTGGCCGAAAATATCGCACGCCCCCCCGCCTTCGATAAGTCCGACGGCAAGCATAAGCAAAGTGGTTTTGCCCGCGCCGTTCGGGCCGGCCACCACAAGTGTCTCGCCGGGCTCTATATCGAAACTGATATCTTCGATGGCCAAAGCCAAAGCGCCGCGGTAAAAATAATTCAAATTGCGGGCGGAAATTACCGGCCGCCCGCAAAAAAGAATACCACCGACAGCATTCGGGTTTTCGGAGCGACGGGATTTCAAAAATCCTCCGAACGCAGAGCCGCCGCGCGTCCCAGAGCCACACTTCTTAGGTAACTGCGCGCAAAGACATCGGCGAGGGCTGACGAGTAAGTCTTCAGGAAACGCTTGCGCGGTCGAAGGGCCAGAGAGAGTTTTTTGGTCTTTAGTTCGTCGGCCACCACGAAAGAATACCTATAAAGAAATACTGCCACGAGTCGCACCCCGCGCGGCGCCCCGAAACCACCCAATGCTTTTATTATCTCCCCGAACGGAGTCACCGCCGAAAAAACCGTCGCGGCCGTAACGCAAACTCCCGCTTTCGCCAACACTCCGACGATACCGGCGCCGTTGAAACCGCCGCCGATATAGCCCGCCGCCGCCGGAATCACCGCGAAGGAAGCGGCGGCCGCGACGCGCGCGGCAATCCGCGCGGGAGCAACGCCCGCGGCAAAAGCAATAAAAAAGAGCGCGCCGTAAAAGCCCGCGAGAAAAACCATCTTAACGCTTGCCGTGTTTATCGTCAATATAAATATCAATAAAATAGCGAGCTTGACGCGCGCGTCAAGAAATTTGATGAAAGCCGCCGCCGCGGCCAAAGACGGGCGCGAATTATTGCCGTCAAAATTAACTGTGCTCATCCGATTCATCCTTCTATCAATTTGAGTCAATTGAAAAAGTGTACAAAATGTCACCCTGAACCCTTGTCACCCTGACCCCGACGTAACGTCGGGGGGAGAATGACAAATAATGGGGGTCTTCAATTGACTCAATTTGTCTTTCGCGCGGGAATATCTTTCTTTGACAAAAATCGAAACCCGCCCGCGGTTAACGCGAAGACCGCGACTATTCCGAGAAGGCCGGCGAATACGGCTGAGAGATATTCGTTTTTTATGCACGACAGCGCATAGTCCGGAGCGAAAGCGCGCACACCTTCATGAGCGAGCGAATCAAAACCGAACCTTTCGGCCGCGGCTTCAAGACCGTCGGGGAAAGACGAGGCCGCCAGGGAAAAAACCGTCAGGGCGACGGCGGCCAGCAAAAACACAATCGTTGTTTTTTTGATGTCGGATTTCATAGCGCGCCTCCGGCGACGGAGTTTTCGGCGAAAATCTCGGGCGACGCTCCTTTAAGCGCCCCGTAAGCTCCGACGGACACAGCGCCCTCGGCGAGACCTATAACGGCGTGCGTCAATGCCATCGCGCCGACGAGAGGAGCCGCTGGCGCGACGCCCGACGCAGCCAATTCCAGAGCGCAAAAGACCGCCGCCGCTAAGGTGGAAACAAAGCCCGCCGCAAAAACCGCCGCGCGTTCTGCGATGACCCGACGGCCGGTCGCAAAAACGACGCGAGCGGATATGGCTCCGACTATCGCCATATTAAAAACATTGGCGCCCAACGCCGCGATACCGCCATCGGCGAATACCAGCGCCTGCACGATAAGAACGGCCGTCATCGCGAGCACTGCCACGGGCGCGCCGAATACCACGGTCAGAAACGCTGTGCCGACAAAATGCCCGGAAACCCCCGCTCCGACGGGAAAGTTTATCATCTGGGCCGCGAAAACGAAGGCCGACATCGCGCCCACCAGAGGAACCATCCGGCCGCCCAAGCGCCCCGATGCCCGGCGCGAGGCTACGGCAACGCCCGCCGCCGAGACTACGGCAAGCGGTATGAATACTTCTTTTACGAGGAATCCGTCGGGTATATGCATATATTATTTTACCTCCATCTTCCATCCTCAAAATCCTTAAAAATCAAATCTTCAAGCGCCCCTGGCGTAAATAAATTGTTTCGGCTCGGGATTTTTTAGAACTCATACGTAAGGCCGACGACATAATGCGCTTTTTCCGTCGGGGCGCCGTCATCGGCGCGATTCTCGGCGGCCGCGGTAAGCGGCAGCCGCGCCGAGAGATCCAGACAAAGTTTCTGATTAAGCGACCATCTTACGCCGCCCATGCCGGTAACGTGATTATCGTCGAATGCCTTGTCAAAAAGAGTGGTCCCGGAATGAACCTCTGCGCACAGCGTCAAAGTTTCGGATAACGACTTTTCGACGGCGGCGCCCCAGATGTAACCGTCAAAAATATAATCATTGTTTTCTCCCGACGAAAAACTAAATCCGAAGTTCGAGTGCGCGGTAAAAAATCCGATATTTTTGGATGCCGCCGCGGCCGCGCTATAAGAAAGCGACGACCACTTTTTCGGCAGATTGGCGATATTGAACACCAGCGTGAGAATCTGTTCCTCGCCGAGTTTGAATAGATTATATTTCGACCCGATGTTAAAAACTTCCAATTTTCCGGGCGCGCCCCCGCGTAATCCGGTATAAGGCACCTCCAGATAAAGTTCGAGAGAAGAGAGTATTCCGCCGTAAAACACAAAATTCGAGTCAACCTCCGAAATCGGCGTTTTGTGGTCCACGCCGAGTTCCACGCCGATGACTCCGACATCCGAGACCGGTGCGTCTTCCGTCAGGAAAGGTCTTCCGGCAAAAGCCGGGGCGGACAATATAGCGAGCGATAGAACCGTCACAAGCACTGTTGTCTTTTTCATTTATTTCTCCTTTTTATAAAACTAATCGGACCCGCGGCTGGACACATATACTGTATTCGTGCTACGCGGAATCAAAAAAAATAAAGCGCTCAGTCGCCTCCTTGCGTAGTTACGATTCTCATAGCGCTGTGTTTCACGCCTTTGGCGGACTTGATAAGGTTGGCGAGTTTCTCTATAATGTTTTTTTTGCCCCGAACTATAATAATTTCAAAACAATTATGACGGTCAAGATGGATATGCTGCGAAGAAAGAATTATATCATGGAAATCGTGCTGTATGTCGGTGAGTTTATTCAGAAGCTCTCTTTTGTGGTGATCATAGACGATATCTATGGAGCCGACCACCTCGGCGGTGTCTTTCGAAATTTTACTCTCAACGATGGTCTGTCTGACAAAATCCTCTATCGCCTTCGACCGCGTGGGATAGTTCCGGGCGCGGATTACCGCGTCGAATTTATCGAGAAGATCCTCGGCGATGGAAACGCCGAAACGAACGAGTTGAGACATAGCCGCCGTTCTCCTGTATACGTTTCTGTAAATTATAACACTTTCTTGGCCTGATGTCAAGTCCGCCGCTTGCGATTATCTCCGGCGGCGGGGGCGCTCGCGTTGGGCTTCAATATGTTCTTTGTAATAGCTCGAAAATATGTGGGTTCCCGAAGCGGAGTTTATGACGAAAAACAAAGCGTCCGAATCTTCCGGATAAACGGCGGCCAGGATTGAGTCCATTCCGGGATTGGATATGGGGCCGGGCGGCAGCCCGTAGTGGATATAGGTATTATAGGGCGACCTGACCCTGAGGTCGGAATATGTCAGTTTTTCCTTATGAACCCCGAGCGCGTAAAGAACCGTCGCGCAACTTTCAAGGTACATCCCTTTTTTCAGACGATTGTGGAAAACGGCCGAGACCAGACGGCGATCATTCGGAGTCGCTTCCTTTTCTATGATGGAGGCCAGTATTACCATGCGTCTTATATCAAGGCCGATCTCTTTTGCGCGGGTCAATATCTCGGGAGTGACTCTGCGGTCAAACTCCTCTTTCATTCTGCGCGCGACGACTTCGCCGTCGGAGCCGTACTCAAAAAAATATGTTTCCGGAAACAGGACGCCTTCAAGATTGTTTTTTTTGACGTAGGCCAGAAAACCATCGGCGCCGCCGAGTCCCGCCGCTTCCGCGAGACGGGCTATGCGCGCGGAGTCGGCGCCCTCAGGAACCGTAAGCCGTATTCTGTGGCTCTCTCCTCTTACGAGTTTCGAGGCCGCGCAGAACACGGACTCGCGCGGCGCGAATACGTACACGCCGGCTTTTACGCGGGCCGCAGATCCTCTAAACTTCAGCCAGTAAAGGAAAAACCGCGGCGATTTGACGGCGCCCGAAGCTCCCAAAATTTCTGCGGCGCGGGAGGCCGAGACATTGCGCGGAATCTCGACGAGTGTCTTTCCTTTCAGATCGTTCCGCAAAACGGCGGAATCGAGATAGAAAAACCCGGCCAATGCCAAGAGAACGCAGGCGAGAATAGCGCCCCACCGTCGCGATGAAAACAATATATTGAAATTGGACAAGGGGTCTCGGGCCGAAGCATAATTGTCGCTCACGAGGAACCTTCTTCCACGAAAGATTTGGAATCAAGATAATTCTGGAGTATCAGCGCGGCGGCGAGTTTGTCCTTTACTTTTTTTCTTTTGGCGCGGGAGACATCGGCTTCTTCTATCAGCATCCTCTCGACGAGGGAGGTCGTCATTCTTTCGTCGAAATACTCCACTGTGAAAGCGGCGGAGCCCTCGGACAAAAGCCTGCCGAACTCTCTGACCGCGGATGACAGGGCGCTTTCCCTGCCGTCGAGATGCACCGGCAGGCCCACGACTATTTTGTCAACGGAGTATTCCTCCGCGAGGCGGCGTATATGCTTGATGTCACTCTCCACGGAAAGCCGGTGGTAGGAAGCCAGCGGCTGCGCCGTCATACCCAGAGCGTCGGAAACGGCTATGCCTATTATTTTAAGTCCGTAATCAATCGAGAGTATTCGTCCCATTTTTTTTGATTACAGCCCGTCTTTTTTGATTACAGCCCGTCTTTTTTGGTTATAGATTGATAATAGCGGGATATGGTCACAAACTCAAAGCCTTCCGAGCGAAGAGCGGGAATTATAATATTGAGCGCCTCCGTCGTGGGCGTTCTGCCGGAATGGAGCAAAACTATTCCGCCGCGGTTTGCCTTAACACCTTGTATGACGCGCAGGGCCACCGTATCGCTTGAGATATTTTCGTGATCTTTCGGAATAACGTCCCATAAGACCATTTTATAACCCATACCCTCGGCTATGCGCCTGACCCTGTCGTCATAGCGTCCGCCCGGGGGACGGAAGGTGTAGGCCTCGACGGAGGCATAACTTTTCAGCAGAAGGCGCGTCTTTTCGAGTTCGTATATCACGCGAGAATCGTCGAGAGAAACGAGGTTGTCGTGCGAGTAGGTGTGCCCCCCTATTTCGAAACCGCTTTCGGCAAGGTCGGCGGCGAGTTCGGGATGTTTCTCTATTTGCTTGCCGACAAGATAAAATGTGGCGTCAACACCGTATTTTTTCAAGGCGCCGACGAGACTTGCAGTGTATCCCAGATGAGGTCCGTCGTCGAAAGTCAGGGCGACCATACCGCCGAAGGGACGCGCCGAATCGCTCGGTTGGAGACCGACATCGGAATAGCCGGATACGCCCTCTGTGCGGCGGACGTCGGAAACCGTTAAGACCGCCGCGATTACAACGGCCGCAAACAGTATCGCCTCATATTTCTTTACTATCAATCTCATATAACGGTCAACTCATATCCCAAGTCATTTCATTTTCAGGAGTTCCCGACGGAGAATATCGAGCGAGGATAGTGTCGCGCGCTCCCTGATATCGCCGCGCGTTCCGGAAAACCTGAACTCCCTGATAGTCTTTGATATCGGCGTCGCGACCCCTATGAAAACGAGTCCGTCCTCTTTATTGGGCGCTCGGGACGGCCCGGCGTAACCCGTTACGGCTATGCCGCAATGCGCGGGCGTGTTTTTTTTCAGGCCTTCGAGAAGCTCGTCGGTGGTCTCGCGCGAGACGGAGCCGTATTTTTCGATAGTATCGGATTTTACGCCGAGGCGCCGGATTTTTGAATCGTTTGAATAGACGGCGAAGCCCTCGTGAAAATAAAACGAGCTCCCGGGTATGTTGGTGATTCTGGCGGATATAAGCCCCGCGGTGCAGGACTCGGCTACGGAGAGTTTCATCTTATTTTTCATCATTAGATTGCCGACGACGCTTTCAAGCGTGTCCGTATTCTCGCCGAAGATATCGTCGCCGAGCTCTTTATAAAACTCATCACGGACGTTGTGGAGCGTTTCATCTACGAGAAGCTCGTCGGACCCCGTCGCGGTGACCTTGATGTCAACGAGACCCTGATGACAGAGAATCGTAAAGTTAAGAAGTCCTTTTTCGGCGACGGCGTCGTTGGCGACTATCTTGCGTATCTTTGTGTCCACGGCGGACTCAGGAAGCCCGAAGACGCGAAGCGTGAGGGTCTTTCTCAATTTTGGCGCGCGGGCGCGCAAGACGGGCGCAATGCCCGCCTCATAGACCGCCCTCATCTCGCGCGGCGGGCCAGGAAGAAGCGCGACGAGCGCGGGGCGGCTTCCCGATATTTCGATTATCTGGCCGGGCGCCGTTCCGTACGGATTATCAACGGAGCGGGCGCCTGATATTATGCGGGCCTGTGAATCGTTAGCGGGACTATACACAAGGTTTTTGTCCTTGAAACGCTTCTTGATTTTTTCGAGAATGGAGACGTCGAGGTAGGTCTTTCTGTCCAAAGCCGCGGCGACGGCGGCCACGGTAATATCGTCGAATGTGGGGCCGAGGCCGCCGGTCACTATTACAACATCGGCCAAGGCCAACGATTCTTTGACGGCATGTTCAATCTCCAAACGAGAATCTCCGACGGTAACCGCGCGGGCCACGTCCAAACCGGACTTGTAGATGTCGTCGCCCAGCCGCGTAAGATCGGAGTTGGCCTTGCCTTCGAGCAGTTCGGTGCCGACCGAGATTATTTCTATTCTCATCAGACCTCTTTTCTCATTGGATCTTTGTTAATTCAAAAAACCGACTTGCTTGTTTTTGTCTTGCTGGGGCATTTGTATCTCGCCGAAACGCGACTCGTAGTTTTTGATATTTTCTTCGAGCGCTTTGAGCAGGCGCTTCGCGTGAGACGGAGATGTTATGACGCGGGCGCGCACGCGGGCCTTCGGGGCCTGCGGCTGCACGAATACGAAATCTATGACGACCTCGCTTTCGGAATGGGATATAAGCGCCACGTTGGAATAAACGCCCTGCGCCGTGGTATCGTCAACTTCTATCTGAATCTGTTTTTCAGTTTTCGTTTCCATTGTTTTCTTCCCCTTGTCCGTCGGATTTTTTTGAAAATATTTTATAGAAGCAGAATGCGAGAGCGCCTATTATTATACCCCACGACGCGATAAGAAGCGCCCAGCCCGCAGGCCTCATATTTTCCCCTCGGCAAGCATTTTTTCCCTTCGGCGCCACGCGGTTTTGACCAAAACGCAAAGTATCGCAAAAAGCGAAGCCAGATTGATTCTTGTGTAGAGCACCGTCGAGCGATTCTCGGGGGCGACGTTCTTCATCAATATCACACTCAGCCCCTCCTGATAGAACCAGACGCCCAAAATCGTCAGTAAAAGTGTCGGCGTCACGTATTTTATTATGAAGCGGTAAAAGCGCGGAACTCTGATGTCCGCCCCCAAATGCATCTCGTCCCAGGCCTTATCTATCCCGAAGACCCAGGAAAAAAGTATGACCTCTATGGCCGCGAAAAGCACCAGACAGAAAGTGCCGCCCCAGAAGTCCAACTCGTCAACGACGCCCTGCCCCAGAAGGAAAATCGCCGGCTGACACAAAACGAAAGTTACGGCGCCGAATATCATCACGGCGTCTTTTTTCGAGATATCAAACTCGTCTTCAAGAAACGATATGGCGGGAGTCGCCAGAGAAACGCTGGAAGTTATGCCGGCCAGAAAAAGCAGGGCGAACCACATAAACGCCCAGACGGCGCCGAGCGGAATCTTGGTGAATATGAGCGGCATCGTGACGAAACTTAAATTGAACGCCCCGCTTTTGGCTATATCGGTGGCGCCGGAGACGCCGAAAAAAGTCACGGCCGCCGGTATCACGATGCTCGCTCCCAAAACGACTTCCACGAACTCGTTGGTCATCGCCGATGTCAGCCCCGAAAGTACGACATCCTGGCGTTTTTTGAGATAACTCGCATAAGTGAGAATCACACCGATACCGACGGAGAGTGTGAAGAAAACCTGACCGGCGGCGGCGAGCCAGACCTTGGCGTTCCTGAGTTGCGAAAAATCCGGATTCCATAAAAATCCGAGGCCGTTTATCGGGTTGCGGTCGGGCATAGCGAGGTCAACGACTCCCAGCGTGAGCACTCTTATGGTGATAATTATGCCGAGAATAAAAAGTAGCGGCATCGCCCAGGTTGCGAGTTTTTCGATGCCTTTCTTGATGCCGTAATAGACCACCAGAATGTTGGCCGCGAATGTCAGAACGAAAAACAGATACGCGGTCTTCAGTCCGCCAAAGTAGGGGTTTCCCGTCGCGCCCTGATACCCGCGCAAAAACTCTTTCATCGTCTCCAGCGTCGAGGTCGCGGAAGCGTATCTGCTGGTCAGGGAGAAAAACGCATACCCCAGAAGCCACGACTCTATGTAGGTGTAATAAATGAAAATGATTATCGGGCCGAATATACCTACGACCCCGAAATACTTGATGAAGCGGTTTTTGCGCCACATCGAATGAAAAATGCCCGGGGCAGTGCCGTGGCCGAAGCCGCCGCCAAAGCGTCCGGCCGTCCACTCGATGAGCATAAGAGGAATGCCCAAAAAGACAAGCGCGGCGAAATACGGAATAATGAATGCCCCGCCGCCGTTCTGCGCGGCCTGCACGGGGAACCTCAAAAAATTTCCCAGCCCGACGGCCGAGCCGGCGACGGCGAGTATCACGCCGAGTTTTGAGCCCCAATTTTCTCGCTGCTTCATTGTTTGATTCTCAGCAAAGAAATTATTTTTTTCGCGTCGCACGGAACCGACACCGGACGGGACGCGTTTTTGACGGCGCAGTCGGGGTCTTTGAGGCCGTGACCGGTGAGGGTGCAGACGACTACAGGATGAGATTGCTTCCCCCCGCCTTTGGCGGGGTTCGCAATGACATTTTTATATTTTATCAGCCCTGCGACGGACGCGGCGCTGGCCGGCTCGCAAAAAACGCCTTCCATGGAAGATAACAATTTATAGGCGGATAGAATTTCATCGTCGGTAACGATGCCGATGACCCCGCCGGACTCGTCTCTTGCGGCGACGGCCTGTCGCCACGAGGCGGGATTTCCTATCCTGATGGCCGTCGCGACGGTCTGGGGTTTTTCGACGGGCGCGCCTCTTACTATGGGCGCGGCGCCCTCGGCCTGAAAGCCCATCATATGAGGCAGGGGGCGGTGGATAGCGGATAGCGGATAGTGTGCGGAATCATCTTTTAACTTTCCACTTTCAACTTTTAACCCGAATTTGCCGGAGGCAAATTCTTTGTAGCCCTTCCAGTAGGCGGTGATGTTTCCGGCGTTTCCGACGGGGATAAAGTGAAAATCGGGAGCCCTGCCGAGCGTTTCTATTATCTCGAAAGCCGCCGTCTTCTGACCTTCTATGCGATAAGGATTGAGGGAGTTGACGAGGGTAAGCGGATAATTTTCGGAAAGTTCGCGGACGATTTTAAGGGCTTCGTCGAAGTTGCCGCTGACAGCGAAGACCTCCGCGCCGTGCGCGAGCGCCTGAGAAAGCTTGCCCAAAGCAATCGCGCCGTCGGGGATGAGGACGATGCAGCGCATCTTCGCGCGGGCCGCGTAGGCGGCCGCCGAGGCCGAAGTGTTGCCTGTTGAGGCGCATATCACCGTCGAGGAGCCGGCTTCGGCGGCCTTGGAAATGGCGACGGTCATTCCGCGGTCTTTGAAAGAGCCGGTCGGGTTCATTCCCTCGTATTTGAGGTAAATCTGCGCGGCAAACCCTATTTTTTCTTCCAGATTGCGGGCTCGTATAAGAGGCGTATCGCCTTCCAAAAGCGTAACTACGGGGGTCTTTCCGGAAACGG
>JASEHK010000037.1 GCA_030018875.1 Endomicrobiia bacterium
GACACTTCGTGTCAGTTCGGCATGACAAAAAGGGGGTTTTTCAATGGTCTCAATATACCCATTCTTATGAAAACAGAGCGTTATCGGGGATTCGGGGGTTCGGGGTTCGAGTTCTTCGTTGCCCAAGAAACAAATAGGATGATGAAGGATGCCATCTCCGTCGGCGGGGTTTTTCTGGCTGTATTTCCCGAGTCTCGTCTCGATGACGCCGCGCAAAACATAAGGACGTTTTGCGATTATTTGTCCGTCCGCGCGGAAGTGTCGGTTTTTCCTTCGGAGGATTCTTGGCGACGTCTTGGAGTTTACGCTCGGCTCGTCGAGGCCGACTACCAATGGAGACGGAAACGTCCCGTCGCCGACGGTCGGGCGCGCCCGGTCATAGTCGCATCCGTCGAGGCCCTTGCCGAGGCCGCGCCCCGCGCATACGATTTCGCGCGCGGGACTTTTGTCTTGCGCGTCGGCGGTGTCGCGCGCGCTCTCGCGGGGTTTCTTGTCGCCAACGGATACAAAAGGGTAGATTACGCCCAGAACCCCGGAGAGTTCGCCGTTCGCGGACAGATAACGGATTTCTGGAGCCCGTGTTCGGATTCTCCCGTTCGGGCTGTTTTCGACGGAGATTTAGTGGAGCGGCTGCGTTTTTTCGACCCGTCGGAGCAGATAACCACGGCCGACGCCGCCGAGGCTCGCGTCGTTCCGGCTTTGGAGAGACGGGGCGCCCGTCGCGCCGCCGACGAATGGTTCAGCCGCCCGCGCGCCGTGTTTTCATCTCTCGACGTTTATCCGTCCGCGGCGGGCGCCGCGCCTTGTGTGGATTTCGCCGGACTCGTCTCAGAAATGCGTCCCGACCTTTTTATATCAAACGAACCTTTCGCCGCGCCGATGTCCGACGAGGTCGTCGGCGACGCCGGATTTTTATCGGTATCTTTCTGCGGCGGCGACGGTGGCGCGCTCGAGCGCGACATCGCGTCTTTGGGCGCCGCGGGGTTAATGAGCCCCGCCGCAGGCCGGGGCGCATTAAAAAAAATACTTTTCGCCCCGACGGACGGCGAGGCCGCGCGCTTCGGGGAACTTTGCGCCGTATCGCAGGCGCTTCGGGATTGCGATTTTGAGGTTGTATCAGGCAAAATCTCCGAAGGATTCGCGTATCCTTCCGGTAAACTCTTTGTTATATCGGCCGCGCAGTTTTTCCTGAGATCGGCGGCTCGCATTCCGCCCAAAATAAAGTCCCCGTCCATCCGCGCCGAAGGCGTATGGGAGATAGCCGACGGCGATTTCGTCGTGCACGAAAGATACGGCGTGGGAATGTATCGCGGAATGGTTGCGCTCGACGACCCGCCGCAGGAGTTTCTCCGTGTCGAGTATAAGCGCGGCGACACGATATACGTTCCCGTTTACGAGTTCGCGCGAATAAAAAAATACGTGGGCGTCGAAGGGGTTCGCCCGAAAATATCGGACCTTGACGCGCCCGGTATTTGGGAACGCGCGCGCGAACGCTCAAAGCGCTCGGCCGAGGTCTTCGCGGCGGAACTGCTGAAACTTTACGCCGAGCGGGAGCGAATATCCGCGCCCGCCATGGAGGCCGAGACCGTATGGGAGGCCGAGCTCGAACAGTCATTTCCCTTCGAGGAGACGGCCGACCAGGCGGCCGCGATAAAAGAAACTCTGGCCGACCTTTCGCGCCCCCGCCCCGCCGACCGCGTTATACTCGGCGATGTCGGTTTCGGAAAGACCGAGGTCGCCTTGCGCGCGGCTTTTAAGACCGCGGTGAACTCCTACCAGACGGCTCTCATTGTTCCGACCACGATACTTTCTATGCAGCATTATACGCGATTCGTCGAGCGACTCGCGCCGTTTCCCGTTAAAGTGGCGGCGCTTCATCGGTTTCAGACCAAAGCCGAGCAGAGAAATGTCGTCGAGGGCGTCGCATCGGGAGCCGTTGATATATTGATAGGGACCCACCGCATCCTGTCTAAGGACATCCGTTTCAAAAATATCGGACTGCTAATCATAGACGAGGAACACAGATTCGGCGTCCGTCAAAAAGAAAAACTCCGACGCTTCGCCAAAAACGTTCACACGCTCCTTATGAGCGCGACGCCCATCCCGCGCACTCTGGGCGCCGCGCTGAACGGCATAAAGGACATCTCCATCATAGAGACCCCGCCCGTCGGCAGAAAACCCGTCGAGACTCTCGTCGCTCCGCGTTCGAGCGCTCTGGCGCGCTCGGCGATATTGAACGAACTCGCCCGCGGCGGGCAGGTGTTTTACGTGCACAATGTTATAAAGGACATCCCGCGCCTGCTCGTCGAAATCTCTTCGGAGACGCCGCAGGCCCGATGGGGAGTGATACACGGCCGGATGACGGCAGTCGCCGTCGAAAAAACGCTCTTTGATTTTTACTCGGGCAAGATTGATTGTTTGCTCTCGACCACCATAGTGGAGTCGGGCCTCGACATACCTCAGGTCAACACGATGATAATCGCCGGCGCCCAGAACTTCGGGCTGGCGCAGCTCTACCAACTTCGCGGTCGCGTCGGACGGGGCGACAGAAAGGCCTACTGCTATCTTTTTTACGACGATAAAGACCTTTCGCAGGACGCCGCCCGTCGGCTTGAGGCGTTAAGAGAATTTTCCACGCTGGGCTCAGGATGGCGTCTGGCCAGAAGAGATATGGAAATCCGCGGCGCCGGAGCGTTGTTCGGTTACCGTCAGCACGGGTTCCTGGCCGCCGTCGGCTTCGACCTTTACGCGAAATTGATTTCCGAGGCCGTCAAGGCGCAGGCGCGCCGCGCGCCGGAATCCGTCATTCGCCCGTCAACGCTGTCCATAGAGCCCGTCGTCAATCTTCATCTCGACGCGCGCATCCCGCCGGACTATGTCGCCGACGATACACTGAGGATATCTTTTTACCGCAGATTCGTGACGGCCGACGACGAAGCCGATGTCTCGTCGGCCCGGGCGGCCCTCGCCGACCGTTTCGGGCCGCTGCCGCCGGAGGTATCGGAGGTCTCGGCCGCAGCCATGCTCCGGCTGTTTATGAAACGCAATCTTGTGCTGTCAATTTCGTCTCTGAGCGGCGGAGAAACTTCCATAGAGTTCGCTCACGGCGTCTGCCTTACAGACACGGGCATAAAAGGACTTTTGGGAGTTTTTGGAAGCCGCATCCGATTCGCGGGAGCGGAAAACTTCGGCAATACCATTATCATTGGAGGGGGCGCCGTCAGAAAAGCATCGGACGCGAGGTCTTTATTGGAAAAGGTGATTAAATTTGCTACAATCCGCCCTGTGCTTTCCGGTGAAACTCGATAAATAAATCGGAAGATTTGGAATGTCTGTCGTCGGTAAACACGGAGGATTTTGATGAAGATAAACTTGAGAGAATTTGATTTTTCAAAGTTTGAAATTGGAACTTACCTGATTGCGTCGGTCGTAATACCGGTCGTCTTCCTTGTAGCCGGATGCGGGAGAGATAAGATAATAGCGAATCTCGGTTCCGAGAAAATCACATTGTCAGAGTTCGAAAAGCGCCTGGCTTCCGTGCCGCCGTCCTATGCCAGATACCTCGATTCCACGCATGGCCGCAGGCAGTTTCTCGACCTTATGGTCAGAGAGAAACTTGTGGTCGCCGAAGCCAGAAAATCCGGCATAACGAAGACAAAAGAATACAGGGAAACCTTGGAGCGTTACGAGTCCGACTCCCGCAGACGTCTGGAAGAGTTGAAAGATTCTCTGTTGATGGAAGCATTCCTGGGCAAACTTCATGGCGAGATTCTGAATCCGACGCCCGAGGAAATAAAAAAATATTACGCCGACAACAAGGCCGATTTCGCCAATCCGTTTGAGATGGGCGTAAGCCATATAGTCCTCCTCGACGACAATACCGCCGCCGACACTCTGGCGCGGCTCCGTCGCGGCGAATCTTTCGAAAAATTAGCCGCGAAGATTTCCGTGGATCCGACCTCGGCGGTTCGCGGCGGTTTTTTGGGCAACGTAAAAAAAGGCGAACTTGCGCCGGAGCTTGAAAGTGTCGCGCGCAAGATGAATGTGGGCGCCGTGTCGGGCATAGTGAAGACGGAGTATGGATACCATATAATCAAAAAGATGTCCGCAAAGTTTCTTGAGCCCGTAAAATTCGAGGCCGCCCAAGAAAGCATAAGAAGGTTTATGATAAAGACCCGTCTCGACGAGTGGGTCAAGAAAACCATGGAAAAGAAGAAGGTAAAGATAAATTACGAACTTGCCGAAAAAGCCTCGAAAATATCGGGCGGACCGGGCAACGGCGCCACGGAGGACGACAGATGAGATTCACACGCTTGAAAAACACCGCCATAGTTTTCATTGTTGCCGCCGTTTGCGCGGCCGGCTTATTCTCGCCGGTTCGCCGCGTCTGGGCCGCTACCGTGGATAAAACCCTTGCCATCGTCAATAACGAGACGATAATGCTTTCCGAGTTCGACAAGATTGCCGCCGGGATGATGGAGAGTTTTCGCGCCCGCGGGACGGACCTCGGCGAGCCGGAAAAAGAAAAAATCAAAAAACGCATTCTCGACGACATGGTAGACAAAAAACTTCTGGCGCAGGAAGCGAAAAAACAGCGCATTGCCGTCACTAAACGCGAGATAGAGCAGGGAATAGAGCAGGTCAAAAAACGTTTCCGCTCCGAAGAAGATTTTCTGGCGGAACTCAAAAGCCAGGGGCTCGCATCCAAGGCTTACGAAGAGCGCATCCGCCAAGATATTATGGTTATGCGGCTCATCAAGAACAATGTCGAAGCCGCCGTCGAGCGGCCCACTGAAAAAGAGGCCGCCGAACTTTTTGAAAAGATAAAGAAGGCGGACCACGAAAAGACGGCCAAGGACGATAAAGCGACGGACGAGGAAAAAGAGCTTGCCTTCATAGCCAAGATGCTTGAGCGCGAGGCTCAGGAAAAAGTTCAGGCGCGCCACATACTTCTCATAGTTGATAAAAACGCTCCTCAGAAGGAAAAACTTCAGACGCTCACAAAGATACGCGACATCCGCAAGCGTATAACCGATCGCAAGTCCTTCGAGGAGATGGCGAGGCTTTATTCCGAGGATCCGGGCACGAAAAGTCGCGGCGGAGATCTCGGGTATTTTACGCGCGGCGATATGGTGCCCGAGTTCGACAAGGTGGCGTTTTCCCTTGAAGTCGGCAAGGTCTCCGACCCCGTTTTCACCGAGTTCGGGTATCACCTTATATACGTGGAAGGCAAAAGAGCCGGACGCGAACTCTCTCTGGAAGACGTCAAAAACGATATGCTTGATTTCTTGACCCAGAAAAAAGCCACCAAAAAATACGAGGAATACCTCTCGGCGCTTCGCAAAAAAGCGAACATAAGAATCAATCCGTTTTAACCCCGCGCCTTATATTCCACTGCGAAATAATTTGCCTGTTAGAGAGCGTAATATAAAGAAGGTGTGTGGTAAATTGAATGACGAAACCCTGCCTTGCCGTAACGCTCGGCGACCCTTCGGGCATAGGCCCCGAAACAGTCGCGCGGGCCATCCTGCGCCGCGATGTCGCGGCTTGCGCCCGTATAATTCTCGTCGGAGACCCCGCCTTTCTGCCACGCGGGCATAAGTCCGTTCCGGCCGGAGTCGAAATCCTCAAAATCCCGGCCGCTCGCGGCATAGTTTTTGGATCGCCGTCTCGGTCGGCGGGATTCGCCGCGATTGAGTCGCTTGAAGCCGCTTCGAGACTCGCCCTGTCCGGCGCCGTGGACGGCATCGTTACGGCGCCCGCGTCCAAAATATCCCTGAATCTCGCCGCCTCTCGTCATAGAGGCCACACCGAACTGCTGCGCGTCTTTACGCGCTCTCATCAAGTGGAAATGATGATGGTCGCCGGGTCGTTGCGCGCTCTGCTTCTTACAAGGCACGTTCCCCTGATGTCCGTCGCGCGCAACCTTTCTCAATCTAAAATAATCTCCGCCGCCCGCCTCTACTTCTCCATATTCGGACGCGCTTCGCGGATGTCTGTATGCGCGCTCAACCCTCACGCCGGCGACGGCGGCATCATCGGTTCGGAGGAAAAAAAACTTATTGCTCCGGTGGTTCGCAGGCTTGCTTCCGACGGCTTCAAAGTAAAAGGGCCGCTTGGGGCCGACACAGCGTTCGAGCTGGCCTCATCCGGAGAGTTCGACGTCGTTCTGGCGATGTACCACGACCAAGCGATGATACCCCTTAAAGTTTTGTCGCCTCGCGCCGTCGTCAATGTCACACTGGGGCTTCCTTTCATAAGGACGGCTCCCGGACACGGCACCGCCTACGACATCGCCGGGAAGGGAATCGCCGACGCGCGTCCGACCGCCGAAGCCATCAAGTTCGCCGCGTCTCACTGCGGATTGTTCCGACGGCCGAGATGACATCTGAAAATATATTATGGAAAAAATAGTTGACATAAAAAACTCTCCTCGGGCGGCGCACTTCGCATTTTTCAACGCCAAGGATTATCCGCTCTACAATCTGTGCGTCCCCGTGGACGTCACGCGCTCCGTTACTTTCGCCAAAGAGCGCGGCCTCTCGATATTCAGGGTAATACTTTATGCCGCCGTGCGCGCGGCCAACGATGTGCCCGAGTTCCGCAGGAGGTTGCGCCATCAGGATATCGTGGTGGAGCACGACGTTGTGCATCCGTCTTTTACGGTGATGGCGCAGGAAGAAGTATTTAGTTTTTGCACCGTGGATTACAATCCGGACCTTGTGATTTTTTTGGAAAATGTCGAAAGAGGAATCGCCGAGGTCAAAAAAGAGGTGGTGTTGTCCGACGATATCAAACGCGACGATTTTCTTTTTATAACCAGCATCCCCTGGCTCTCGTTTACGTCTTTCGTCCATCCCATTCACATAAAAAAAGTTGACTCTGTGCCGCGATTAGCGTGGGGAAAATATTATTCCGACGGCGGCCTTTTGAAACTTCCGTTTTCCGCGCAGGTTCACCACGCTCTTATGGACGGCATTCACGTGGCAAAGTTCTTTGCGGCGCTGGAAGGATATTTCGCCTCTCCGGAACGGACGTTTTCCGCGGGATAAAAAATATGCCGATTCTTAAAATCAGGGAATACCCCGATAAGACACTTAAAAAAAAATGCGTCCCCGTCGAGGGACCGGACGATGACGTCAAACGGCTCATAGGCGATATGATGGAGACGATGTATTATTACCGCGGTGTCGGTCTTGCGGCCAATCAGGTCGGCCGAAATATGCGGGTGTGTGTCGTGGCCATCCTTTCCGACGACGACAAAAAATCCGTGGCGCTCGTCAATCCCAAAATAACGCGCAAAAAAGGAAGCGAAGTTTGCGAGGAAGGCTGCCTGTCCTTTCCCGGGATTGTGTACGATGTCCGTCGCGCGGCGGAAATATACGTCGAAGCCCTGAACGCCGACGCAATGTCGGTGGCGTTTTGGGCATCGGGGCTTTTTGCGCGCGCGATACAGCACGAAATAGACCACCTCGACGGCAAAACCTTTTTCGACCGACTTCCCATCCACAAAAGATTCGGGGCTTACTACGCGTATCGCGCCATCAAAAAATCCGCGCAGCGCGCCGTCCGATGAATATAGTTTTTTTCGGCACTTCCGAAGTCGCCGCGCATTTTTTTGAGCATCTCGCGGACAATCCCCGCCATAAGGTCGCGGCGGCGGTCACACCGACGGACCGTCCGTCCGGTCGCGGCATGAAGATTTGCCCGCCTCCCGTAAAAGCGTCCGCCCTCGTCGCCGGAATAAAAATATACCAGCCGGACTCTCTTTCCTCCGCGGATTTCGCCGACGGCCTTCGCGCTATCAGTCCCGACCTCGGCGTCGTGGTTTCATACGGGAAGTTGATTCCGCGCGTGATATTTGAAATACCCCGCTTCGGTTGCGTGAACGTGCACTTTTCGCTTCTGCCGCGATACCGAGGCGCCGCGCCGATACAGTGGTCGCTGATAAACGGCGAGTCCGAGACCGGCGCGAGCGTTTTTTTTATAGAGGAGAAACTCGACGCCGGCCCCATCGCGGCGCAGAGGCGGACGGCCATCGCCGACGAGGACGATTTCTTCGCGCTCAGGGACAAACTCATATCCGAAGGCAAGGCCGCCCTCGACGATGCCATTGCCGCCGTCGAATCGGGGAGCCTTCGTGGGCGTCCGCAATCCGGCGAACCGTCGTTCGCGCCGGCTCTTAAAAAATCCGACGGCAAGATAGATTGGCGCAATTCCGCGACGACCGTCCGCAATTTAATCCGCGGCGCCCTCCGGTGGCCGACGGCCTTCGCCCTTCTTCCCGACGGAAGAGCGCTCAAAATTTTGAAGTCCGAAGTCGTCCGCGTTTGCGCCGGCTCCGACGGCAAATGCCCGTCGCGGGTTTCGCCCGGCATGGTTACCGGCATGGTGAAGGGTGAAGGCTTTATCGTCGCCTGCGGCGAAGAGTTCTTGAAGATTTCGGAAGTCCGCCCCGAAAACGGAGTCAAAATGACGGCGTGGGCCTTCGCGCAGGGGCGCGGCGTCAAAGCGGGAGATGCGCTGTTATGACCTCGGCGCAATTAAGATTTATCGTAGGAATAATTCTGCTTCTCTCAAACCAATTGGTGGGCTGGGGCGGTATGCTTTTATTCGGAAACCTCGCCCGCAAGACCGGCCGCAGGATGTATTATTTTCTGGGCGTTGCGGTGTACGCCGTTTCGTGGGCGATGCTTATGGTCGGCGTTTATCTCGTCGGCCGCGAGCGCGCGCGGGCCGTTATGAGATACATACCCGCATGGGCAGTGGCGTTGGCTGCGGCGATTGCCGCCGTCTCTTACTATTTTTGGAAAAAGCGCCCGAAGAAAAGTTCCGCCGACAAAGATGAATTCCGAAGTTGACAAAATAATATCGTCGGCCATCGAGGCCGCGCGCGAGACCTCGGCCGACGCGTACTTCGTCGGTGGATGTGTCCGCGACGCGGCTCTGGGCATTTCCACGAAAGATGTGGACGCTATGGTCGTCGGCGCTCCGGAGTCATTCGTCGCCGCGCTCGAAAAGCGTCTGGGTCTGCGCGCCGTCCGTCACGCGAAGTTCGGAACATTCGTGTTCCGCGCCTCCTCGCCGGAACTTCCGGGTCTGGACGTGGCGACATCGCGCGAAGAAATCTACGAGCGCCCCGGCGCTTTGCCGAGCGTGCGCATCGGCGCGCCGCTCGAAAAAGACCTCGCCCGACGGGACTTCAGCGTAAACGCGATGGCGATGAAAGTTTCTTCGGTAGAAAATGATTTGATGTGTTCCGTCGGAAAAATTATAGACCCGTTCGGGGGCTCGAAAGACCTCGCCGCCGGATTGCTCCGCGTTCTTCATCCCAAAAGTTTTTTCGACGACCCCACCAGAATAGTCCGCGCGGCCAGGTTCGCGGCGCGTTTCGGATTTTTGGTCGAGGCCAAAACGCTTTCTCTTATCAGGGACGCTCTTTCCGCCGGCGCCGCTTCGACGGTCTCCGCTGCCCGCGCAGGCAAAGAACTCGAACTTTTGTCCCGCGAGCCGGAGCCCTTGCGGGCGTTCGCCCTGCTTGAATCCTGGCGCGCGGCCTCGGCATTTTTCCCTGAGATATTTTCGTCGGGCTCGATCCCCGAGGGACCGGCCCTGGCGGCGGACTATTTGGTAAAATACGCTATCCCGCGACGGTCGCAAAAGTCAGCGCTCGATTTTATAAGCCGCGTAAAAAGGAGACAACAATGACGACAAAGAGGCTCGTTTCGTTTTTATCTGTGGTTTCGCTCGCCGCGATTTTGTGCGCCGGCGCTGCGTGCGCGTCGCCGAAAGTGATTTTGCTCGTCGGAGACGGAATGGGCCCCGGCGTCATCGGTCTGGGTAAATATTATAACGACCTCGTCGTAAAACGGCCCGCCTTGAATATGGTGAATATGATGAATGACCCGTCGGCGAGGATTTCGCTCGTCGAACATCACTCCGCTTCGCACATAGTGACGGACTCCGCCGCCGCGGCCACCGCGATGGCGACCGGACATAAGACCTATAACACCGCTATCGGCGTTGACGAAAAAGGCAATCCGCTGCGCTCCGTTTCCGACGAGGCGATGTCGCGCGGAATGTCCGTGGGTTTGGTAACCACCTGCGAAGTAGTGGACGCCACGCCGGCCGGATTTTCGGCCAACGCCTCCGAGCGCGCCGACAAATCCGAAATAGCCCGCTCACAGACGGCCAGGAAAGTAGACCTGATTTTGGGCGGTGGCGCGAGTTATTTCGATAATCCCGCCGGCTATCAGGTCTTCTATGAAAAAAAGGACCTGAAAAAAATCGCCGCGCTCAAACCCGGCTCCAAGGCGCTGGGACTTTTCAACCAGCGCGAGATGAACTATGCCAAAAGCCGCACACCGACGGAGCCGTCCCTGCCGGATATGACAAAAACGGCGCTTGATTTTCTTTCCAAAAACGAAAAAGGATTTTTTCTGCTCGTCGAGGGTGGCCGCATAGACCACGCGGGGCACGCCAATTCCGTCGAGGATTTGCTTGGGGACTTTTTGGAATTCGACGAAGCCGTCGGCGTGGCGCTTGATTTTCGCAGGAAAAACCCCGACACCGCGATACTGCTTGTCGCCGACCACGACACCGGCGGCGTGTCCGTTACCCAGCGCGGCAAGGACTCCGGCTATCCGACTCGCGAGGAGTTCGTCAAGGAATTAAAAGGAATATACTTC
>JASEHK010000038.1 GCA_030018875.1 Endomicrobiia bacterium
GACTCGGGCGCCGCCGTCGCCGGCGGCGTTTATATAATAAATCTGCGCGCGTCTTCGGACGATGAAAGCGCGCGTCTCAACAAGGCCGTCGTCGTCATAAGATGACTATGAAATCGCCCGCCTCTCAGAGAAACGTCGGCATCGTTTGCGTTCTTTGCGCGTCGGCGGAAAAATTTTCGCGCCGCGCGCTTGTCTTCGCCTATGCCGCGCTCCCGTCGGTAATCGTCTCCTTCGCCGCGCTTCTACATCCGACACACGCGAGCGCCTCGTTCATCCGCTTTGCGTCCTCGGCGAGAGTGTTGTCGCTGGGCGGAGCCTCGGCGGCCCTCGCCGACGACGCATCGGCCGTGCGCTCCAATCCCGCGGGGATGGTTCAATCGGAGGGAATCGCCATCGCCTGCGGCTACGCCGATATCTACGCCGCCGATGGATTGTATCGCGCCGAGACGTCGGCGGTTTATGCGCGCGGAGTTTCGGCGTGGGGTGTCTCTTGGGAAAAACTCGGACTGCCGGGAATTTATGACGAGGATGTCGCGGCCATCGCCTTTGCAAGACAAATCTCCGAGAGTACGAGCGTCGGCGCCGCGGTTTCTTCTTACAGAAGCGAAGTCAAGGATTTCACGGCGCCCTTCTATAAAGGCCCTCGCGCGGCCGCGGGCTTCGCCCTCGGCGTTTTATGGCAGATTTCCGACGACTGGCTTGCCGCCGCCGTCGCCGACAACATCAACGAGCCGCGGCTCGCCGACGGTGAAAAAATCGCCCAATCGGCGCGGCTGGGCTTAAGATACCATCCGTTTGCGGGCGGTCTCGTAACCGCGGAGCACGAGCCGGCCGGCAACATTTTGCGCTGCGGATTCGAGGTCGTCGTCGGCGGAATGCTGCCGATGCGCATAGGCGTCGAGCGCGGCCGCCCGACCTTCGGATTCGGCATCAAGGCGGGCTTGGTCTCGGTTGATTTCGCCTTGCTTTCCGACAACAATTTGGGTCAACTCTATCAGGCGGGTTTTAGGATGAAATTATGAAAAAACCGCTTGCGCGGCTCTTCTTCCCGGTTTTTGTAATGTCATCTGTCATAGCGCTCGGCTTCGTCGCCGACGCGGCTTTGGCCTCGACTGTCGGAATCGGCGGCTATTACGAGACCGAATTTTCTTGGCGACGGGAGTCGGATTTCGGATGGAACCTCGCCGCGCCAAAACATTACCTGCAGACAAAGTTCTGGGCGAGTCCGCGACAAGGCGTGGACGTCTATTCGCAGTTCTCGGCGCGCACTAACGAAAGTTGGAACGAAAAATATTTTTTCGAACTTGAGCGCGGCTGGGGGAAATGGCGGTTCGGCTCGGGAGAGGCGTTCTTTCTGCTTAAAGAAGAAAGGCATTGGACAGACTCTCCGCTCTTAAGAATATCCGAACAATCAAAGGCCTCCTACTTCAACGACGGCTCCGGCGCGCGGCTCAATTTCTTCGGCGCGGGGGCGCCCTTCTTGAAGGCGAGCGCCGTTTTCACGAAGTCCCTGCCCAAAGCGCGGCAGGAATGGTACGGCTCTTATTTCGACGAAGACGCGCGCAATTTCGTCGCCCGTCTTGGCGCGGATTTCAAGACACCGCTCGAGGCTCTCGACAGGGTCTCCGTCGGAGGGTCTTACATAAACTCGGCGCTGATACAGCAGAAGTACGATTCCTCCGGCAACTTCCTCGCGGAGCGCGCGATGAAAAACGACGTCATTTCGCTCGACGCCAAACTTTCGGTTTTGGGCGCGACATTGACGGGCGAGTGGTCGGGCTCTCAAAAAAAAGGTTCGGCGAACGACCCTCTTGCGTCGGAAAATCAAACGGCGTTCGCCGCCGAGTTGCGCGACGTGAAATTAAGGCCGCTGCGCCTGCAGGCGCGTTTCTACGACTATGGCCCGGGCTATCGTTCGGAACTTTCGCGCGCCTTCGGGAGGCTTTCCCGCGACGGGAACGACACCGATAAAGAGTTCGGCCGACGAGGATATTACTTTGAAAGCGGCTGCCTCTGGCCGAAAAAAATGATAACCTTCACCTACAAACGAAACTATCGGCTCTCCGACTTCGATTACCTTACCAACAACCAGAATATCCGCGAGGATTACATTATTTACCGGACCACCGAAAACTACGCCGTTTCCTATGACGCCATCGAATCGCGGATAGACTTCGCCAACGGCATAAAAAACCTCTCATCCGTCGAGCTTTCCGGCGATCGCTACGGCTCGTGGCCGGGGTTTCTCTTTGAAATTTCAGGCGACACCCGCGACGTCTATTCGCGCGTTCAGTTCAGAATAAAGGATGCCGGTTCCGAGACGGGACTCGGCGAAAGGCACATCATCGGCGCCGAGGTCAGGTACAACCTGTCCGATCATCTGCAGCTTTACGCGCGGACGGTCTCGGTGAACGCCGCGAAGCGCGGCAGGAACTGGGCGAGCGCGTTCTACCAGTTGAGATACTTTGTCGGATGGGACATCGAGGGTTACGTCGAGTACGGCGACGGTTGGCACACCGATTCGCTGTCGCGCGACTCCGACATAAGCGATTACGAGCGCGCGCTCGTCAACGTAGTCAGGATACTTTTCAAGATTAACTTCTGAACTTTTGTCGTCGAACGGAGACGAATTATGAAAAAGAAAAACAATATCGCGCCCGCGGATAAGAGATGTATCGTGGCCATCGCCTCGGCGGCCTTTGTAGCGCTTCTTGTAGCCGTCGCCGCCGCCGGGCCTTTGGCGCCGGAGTCCGTTCAAGGCGGGGTGGAGTTCGTTTACGAAGCCGCCAGCGACGCCGGAAAGATTGCCGTGGCCGGCGAGTTTAATTCTTGGAACCATGAGAAGGATTTTTTGAAGTACGACTCCGCCCGCAAACTCTGGACGACGGTCATTTCCCTTGGCGAGGGAAGATACGAATATAAATTCGTCGTCGGTGGGACGTGGCAGGAAGGCGCCAATCTCGCCATCGAGGTGAAAAAGAAAGACGGCCGGCTCGTCGTCGAGGAACCCGCCGCCGCGCCCAACACGCCCTATTCGTCAAAGATAAACTTTTCAGGCTCGTTCGTCGCCGAACTCGGAGCGCAGTCAACTTCTCCGACGGACGACTTCTCTTCCATCCCGCCCGTCAATCACGCGGACTTCGACTGGAATATAACCGCCTCGAAAGACGCCTCGGGCTTCGCGCGGCTTGAATATGACGGCGACAAAACATCAGGCAAACTCCTATTCAAACAGGGCCGGATAAGTTTCGCGCCGACTGGTTTCGAGACGACGATATATTACAAAGAGAAAGCGATTCAGTTCGACGACCCGCTTCGCGCGACCGATAGGGCTGTGACGCTGAAATACGACGCTGTCGAATTCTTCGATGAAACTAATCCGCACAAAGCGTTCGGTCTCTGGGAGCAGGCCGTCGCCCTAAAAACGGGTTTTCTCGGCGGCGATTTCTCGGCGTTTTACTCGGACATGCTCCGTCCGGCGACAAACTTTCATACTCTCGAAGACAACTACGGACTTCGTTACGCGCGAAGTTTCAAATCCATCCCGTTGAAAATCGCTTTTACGACGAGACAAACTCGCGGCGGATGGTGGCCGTGGGCGAACAGCGACAACAACTGGTTTCCCGACCCTGAAAACCCGAACGGCTACTCATTGGACGCCGCGGCCAGAGGAAGCGTTGCGACTTGGTATAACGGATATCTCAACGAAGATTTCGCTGGCGTTGACGGAAAATTCGATTTCCTGCCCGGCGTCGCCCTGTTCGGCGAAACGGCGTCGGTAAAAAAGGAATTGAAAACGCAAAAGATATCGGGTGGCGGCGCGCACGAAAAAATATGGACCATCGAAAGCGGCGCCGAGCATCTCTTCGGCTTGAAATACTCGCACGGAAAGATACTCTCGCTCCAGGCCTCGGCGTCGGGCAGGAACACGACTTTCACCCCGCCGCTTTATGCGGGCGAAACCTTCGCCGCCGGCGGCGCCGGATTTTCTTTGGCCGCGCGTCTGCGCGCCGGATCTTTCACTCTGGCGGCTACGGGCGCGTCGCAAAAAAACTCGCGGATAGAAAAAATACTCCCGCTTGACCTCCATCCCTACGCGCATCCTCTCGTGTATCGGGGTCTCTTTCCTCTCGAAACCGCGACCGTCGGATTTCTCGTTCACGCCGTCGAGGAAGAGAATGCCGCGCTGATCGTCGCGGAATATTCCGAAAGCGCGTTTTCCGTCGGAGCGAAAAGTAAAATATCTTCGCTTAAACTCTTGCCGCGAACCGAGACCGGCGGAATCTGGCGCGTCAACCCGTTTATCTCCGCGCTCGACGAAATCACGCTCTCCGAGTCGCTGCTCGATGCCGCCGTCAAAATTCGTCCGGATATTACGGTCGAATCCGCGTTCAGATTGTTCGCGTGGGACGATAAAAACGAAAGCGGTCTGAAAACATACTCCGCGATTTTTCTCGCGCTCAAATACGGCTTCTCTAAAAATTCTTACATCCGCCTTGGCTGGGGTCTCGACCCCGAAGACACCGACGACGATATCCTCGCGGGCTTTGACGCGCGGGAAAGCTTTTTATATAATCTCGGCGCCGCGTCGGTTCTCGAAGCCGCGCGCGCTCTTGAGTCGCTTCGGAGAATTTCCGTGCGGATGGTCGTAAAATTTTAACGATATGAAAAAATATTCTGCGCTGGTCCGGACGCAATCGCGTCGAGGCGGTATCATTCAGGCCGCGTCAACATTCTTACTTATGCTCGCCGTCTTTTCCGGCTGCGCCACGCTCGATATTGTCCGCGACCGTATAGAGTCGCCCGTAATTGACGGCGATAAAGTTGTTTTTTATTACGATTCCGACTCCGCTAAAAGCGTCTCGGCGGCGGGCGAGTTCAATGGATGGGAGTATCGCCCCGAGCAACCGCGCGCGATTGTGATGAAAAGAAATGAAAAGGGCGTCTGGCAGGCGTCGGCCGACATCGCTCCGGGCAGATACCAGTATAAAATAGTGATAGATTATCAGACGTGGATCACCGATCCGTACAACGCGAACACCGTTGACGACGGAACGGGTAATCTCAACTCGCTTCTCGTCGTGAAATAACGACGAATAGCGGTCGGTTTGAACAGGCGGCGCTTTTCGAACAAAGTTCGGATTTTTTTCAAACTCGCGGATGGATTACGGAACAAACGGGGGAACGGAGGTATTAAGATGAAACGCAGATTTACGGTTGCGATGGTTTGCGCTCTGACGGCGGCGGTCGCCGTTTCTTCTGCTGGAGCGAAACTAAGGAAAATCGCCTCGGCCGAGAGCGGCAAAGCCGCGGATTGCGTCACGCGCGTCACCGGCGCGGGCGGAGAGTTCGCCTACGAAAACCCCTCGGCGAAAAGTGTATTCGTGGCCGGTTCTTTCAACGAATGGAACTCTTCGCGCGACGCGCTTTCGAAAGATAAAAAAGGCGTCTGGCGCGCGACGCTTCCGTTGAAGACGGGAACGCATCAGTACAAGTTCGTCGTTGACGGAAACTGGATGATTGATCCCTCAAACCCCCAAACCTCCGACGACGGTTACGGCGGAAAGAATTCGCTTCTGGAAGTTGTCGCCGCCGCGCAGCCGCACAAACTTTTCGTCGCGACGAGACAGATCAAAACGGGGATAGAGTTCGTTTACGCCGGCTCCGCCGCCAAAAACGTCGCGGTTGCGGGAAGTTTCAACAACTGGAGCGTCTCGTCGCACCGTCTCGAAAAGGACAAGTCAGGCCTCTGGAAGGCGGCGGTTCCTCTGGGCAAAGGCAAATATCAGTATAAGTTTGTCGTTGACGGCGAATGGAAAGAAGATTCTTCAAACCCCCAAAACTCCGAGGACGGCCACGGCGGGAAAAACTCAGTCATCGAGGTTCGCTGAGCCGCAAGATTTAAGAACTTTCTGTCAGGGCGGACAAAGCGACGGCCGCGGAGTTTCGTTTTTTAGAAAATGACCTCGACGGAAACTTCGTTGCCCGGCGCGACGCGCCCGACGTCCACCCGCGCGAAGTTAAAACAACTCTCAAGTGTTCCGCCGAGTATCTTGTTTGTCGTCGAGAACTCGGTTTTTTTTCCGCCGACGAGAACCTTCTTCGCGATGCCCTTCCCCCCGAAAACCAGAAAACTTATTTCTTGCGTCTCATGCGACCCGTCGTAAGCGCCGCCTTCGGCCGCCGAAAGTTTTATCGAAACTTTTCCGCCGCGCGAGCGCGCAACGATGCGTCTTTTAAGATACGCGCCGTTTTCGCAGGCGTCAGTGACACCGTCATCTTCGTAATAATCAGAATACGTCTCGCCGCCCGACGGAAAAACGAGAAACTCTAAATTCTCCGGCACGCCGAGCCGCTCAACCGGCGCGGTCGTCGGAATTATCGAGCCCGCCCGGGCGAAAAGCGCGATTTTGTCAATGGCGACGTCGAGACTGCGCGAACGTTTTCCTTTTGTTATCTCGCCGTCCTCAAGCGGTATCCACACGCCTTCGGGGAAGTATGTCATTCTCGTCGAAACCCTGCCCGGCGAGTAGGCGGGCGCGGCCATAAGCGAGGCGCCGATGAGGTACTGCTCGAGGTAATCGTAGCAGTTCGCATCCCGCGGATACTCGACGTAAAGCCCGCGAAAAGGCGGCACTCCCGTCTCGTTGCATTCCCGCGCCAGAGAGTAAAGATAGGGATTGAGCGCGTATCTTGCGCGGACATATTTTTTGAAGATAGCAACCGCTTCTGCGGAATAATTCCAGACATCGCGGGACGCGCCCGACGAATGCGTGCGCAAAACAGGGGAAAAACATCCGAACTCGACCCATCTGATAAAAAGTTCCTCGTCTATGTTCTTGCCCAGAAACCCGCCGATATCGTGCGACCAGTAAGCCGCGCCGATGTTGCCGCCCTGATGCGTGAATGAAATTTGGCGTTTTATCGTCTCGAAAGTCGAGTATGTGTCGCCGGAAAATTGAACCGGATACTTATGAGAGCCGACACCGCCCCAGCGTGAAAGTATCATCGCTCTTCTGCCGTCGCGGGCATTGGCGGCGGCTTCGTAGTAAAACCTGTTGAGCCACATCTGAGAGTGCATGTCCATTATCCCGCCGGAAGCGCCCCATCCGTCCACCCACCAGAAGTCAATTCCTTCGTCGAGAATTTTCGTGAATATCTTTTGGGTCCATGCGCGCACATAGCGGTCATCATTCCATTGGACGCGGAAGTCGCTTATATCGGGCAGGACTTTTTTTATTTCCTCTCGGTAGGGGTCGTCCGAGGGAAGTTCGTCCGAAACGCCGTAGCCGGGGTGGTCGTTGAGACAGCATTTCACGTTGAGTTTTTTTAAGTCTGAGATGAAGCGCGCGGGGTCGCCGAAGAACTCGGAGTTCCACTCGTAGCCGTTCCAGCCGCGTTTTCGCCAGTCGGTGTCTATGACGAAGACGTCGAGAGGTATGCCGAGTTCGCGGAATTTCTCGACGACGCCGAGGATATCTTCGTCGCGGAACTTGTGCCAGCGCGAGTACCAGTAGCCGAGCGCCCATCGGGGTATCATCGGGATTTTTCCGAATAGTCCGATAAAGTCGGCGAAGGCCTTTTTGTAGTCGGTCCCGCAGGCGAAGAAGCACCAATCCTGGAAGTCGCTCGACGAGCGCTTCTTTATCCATCCGGTTTTTTCGTCGCGCAGGAAATCGCAGTGGTTGCGGTAGAGGAAGTAGCCATTTTTCGAGACGAGGCCCGGCGTGAAACTCTCGTAAATCTTGCCCGACGGATATTTGTAAAGGTCAATGTATGCCCCGCCGAGGTTTTCCGTGTCCTCGCTCCCCGGCTCGAAGACGCTCTCGCCTGAGAGCGCGTCGAATACTCGGATTTTGAGGTTGCCTATGTCGAAGCATTTTCCGTCGGGAAGGAGTTCCAGCGCGAAGCGGGGAGTTTTCAGCGCGAACAGACCGTTGGTGACGAGCGAGTGCGGAACTTCCTTGCGGAAAGTCGGTTCGAGTATCAGCGGATTTTCGTCGTCGAAAACTCCTTGGGCGGTATATTCAAGCCGCAACAGCGAGTCGGAGTAAAGTGTGACGCGGTAGTTTTTGTCAACGAGATAAACCGCTGGAGGCCCTGAGATTTTGCGTATTTTCATGCGTGTGTTCCTGATTATTTTTCAGCGCGCCACGAGTATCATCGCCGAGCCGGCCGGGATATTCACGGACAGCTTCGATTTTTTAACTTTCATCAAGCGCTCGGGCTTCGCGACCCTGATTTTCTTCACGACGCGGCCGCCGTCCGCGCCGGGGGCGTCGAAGAGTTCGTATCGCTTCTCGCCGAGAATGTCGAAGTACTCCGTTGCGTCGGGCGCGCCCGCCTCGAACGTGACGGCGCGGGGCCGCGCGGAATTGTTGACCGCGACGAAAATCCTGTCCGCGCCTCTTCTTCTGGCAAAGACGAGGATTTCATTTTGGTCGTCGGCGAGCGCGCTCTCGTAAACGCCGGTGTGAAGTTCCTCGCGCGTATTGTGTATCGCCGAGAGTTTCCTGTAGTATTCGTAAATATCGCGCATAAATATTTTATCTTTATCGTCGGACATAATATCCTGCCACGTCATCGGCTCGCGGCAGAACGGGTCGTCAGAACTCCACATTCCGACTTCGGAGCCGTACCATATCATCGGCGAGCCGGGCAGCGTGAATTGCACCGCCGTCACTTTTTTGAGTTTTTCGTAGACGTCTTTCGACGGACGCCCTTGCTTGTACGACGGGTTATAGTCGCCGGTGTCCGACGGATTGAGACGGTTGCCCTTGTCGTAGTGGCGCCCCGTATTAGCAAGCATCGAGACGGCGCGGTCGGTGTCGTGGCTGTCGAAAAGATTCTGCTGGACGAAGTTGACCTGATAAGGATAAAGCGCGAGAAGCCGCCTTATCTCCGAGTCGAACTTCGACGGCTTTATCCAGCCGTTGGAGAGCCAGTTGAGCGTTGTCTTGATAAAAGGATAGTTCATCTGCGCGTGGAAAAGTTCGGGTTTTAGCCAGTCGGGCGATTCGTCCCAGAGTTCGCCCGAGATATAAGCGTCGGGGTTGACGGATTTGACAAGACGCGACCACTCGACCCAGAAAGGCATCTTGACGTTTTCGGGGACGTCTAATCGCCAGCCGTCTATACCGTCGGAAGGATCGCCGTCGCCGTCGGGATCCATCCAGCGGCGGGTGATGTCGAAGATGTGTTTTTTTGGGCCGGCGACGAGACCGTTTTCGTCTTCCCTGAATTCCGGCAGCCCCCCGAATCCCGCCCAGCCGGCATAGCCCTTGCCGAGATGCGCCTCTTTCATAAAAACTTTCCAGTCGGTTATGTCAAACCAGTCGGCGTATTTCGATTCCCTGCCTTTTTTCTTAACGTCGTTAAATGCCCAGAAGTTGTCGCCCGAGTGATTGAATACTCCGTCAATGATGACGCGAAAGCCCATCGCCTTGGCTTTTTTAAGAAAATCGAGAAAGAGCTTGTCGGTCTTCGTCCATTTCCACGTCGCGGGGTCGGCGGTCTCGCCTTTAAGTTCGGCGATGTCGCCCTTGAACCCGAGATTGTCGTCAATGTGACGATAATCCGAGGTGTTGTATTTGTGGTGCGATTCGGCCTTGAACACCGGCGTAAGATACAGCGCGGTTACGCCGATTTCTTTGAGATAATCAAGTTTTTCGACGAGGCCCTGAATGTCTCCGCCGAAGCGCCGTCCCCAGACGAAATCGTAGAAGCCGCCCTGCTCCGAGGGATGTTTCTTGGAAAAATCCCACGTCCACGGAAGCGAGCCGTCGGGATTGTTCGCGGGGTCGCCGTCGCGGAAGCGCTCGGGCATTATCTGATACCAGACCGCGCCTTTCGCCCAATCGGGCGTCGCGAACTTTACGAGCGTTGAGGCGTTGAAAGCCGTGCCGTCGGCGGGATAAATTATTTTGGTGTCCCCGTCGGAGATGACAAACGAATATTTGATGGTTTGCGCGTCCGGGGGAATCTCGGCGAAAGCGCTCCAGAGGTCGAAGCCCAGATAGGTTTTTGCCTTTTCCATCGCAAAACCCTTGCCGCCGCCCGAGACGACCTCCACACGCTCGACGTCTCCGGCGAGTGTGCGGAGTTTTATCTCGGCAAGACCCTTTGTTATCACGTTAAAATATTCTATCTTACGAGGCGCGTGGCGCAGAGCCGCGACCGCGATGTTGTTGAGAACAGGAGACCCGTATGACGCGCCCGTCTCCCCGACGGCCACGCCCGAATTGAAACCGCCGAAGCCGTCTTCTTTTTTTAATCCTGCGTCGGCCTTGGGGTCTTCGAGCCAGCGGTCGCCGTTGACGACGAGTTTGTATAAGTGGAGGCCTTCTTTGAGTTCGAGTTTCGCCTCGAATTTTCCATCGGGTCGGCGGCGCATCGGATTTTT
>JASEHK010000039.1 GCA_030018875.1 Endomicrobiia bacterium
GATGAGGAATGGAAAGGGTCAGGGCTATATATTGAACGTTGTCGGCGGATGAAACGGCGGACGCGGCGAGATTCGAGAACAAAGAAGGCATATTTGAGATTATATAATTTTCGTAACAACTTCGTAACAAGTTTTTGGTAAGAATATGAGCGTGGAAAAGCATCGCGACAGAATCCTCATCGGAGTATTAGTAACCGCTGCGGCGCTTTGCGCCTTTGTTCCCGTCCGAGTTTTCGCCAATACCCACGTCATAAAAGAAACATCCGTAGTCCAAAGGGGCTCAGGCGCATTCCGCATTGAACTCGCCACATCCGCAATCTTTCAGGTCGCCGCGACGACAAATGTCCCCGTCACGGTAACTCTCTGGATTCGTTACAATTCATCCTACAATACCGCCTCCGGCTTCCCCACGATAACACTCGAAGGACTCGGCGTCAACAAGGTCTCCACCGCCACCGTCGCCGCGCTCGACAACTATGAGATGCACACCGTCTCCGGCGCGCCTACGGGACACGGCGTCATAAATCTGACGATAAAATCATTCTCGTCCGACGCCAACTCAAAAGTTTATTTCGACGAAGTGGTGGCGATTACGACCGAGGCCTACACCGGCGGCGGCGACTTTTTCACGACGACGACCGAAGAAGCCGACGAAGAGCCCATAAAAACGCTTTTCAATGCCCTTGAACAGCCGCGCCTCTACACCGGCAGCGGCGACTTTTTCGTCTGGGATTCGTCTTATCCCCCGACGGCGATTTTCCAGAAATTTTACGAGCCGCCATCGGTCTCGACCGGCGTTTACGCCTCGGCGCTTTCTTCGACGGCGATTCAGTGGAACTGGTCGGATAATTCATCAGGCAAAAAGGATGAGGAAGAGTTCAGGGTTTATTCTTCGACGGGCGCGCTCAGAACCACGCTTGCAGCGAACACGACATACTGGAACGAGGAGACCGACCTGAGCCCGAATACCACCTACTGGCGCCAAATCCGAGCGTGGAACGTCGTCGGCTCGAGCGATACCGCGGTCATATCCGGCGTAACGCTCGCCGAGGCAAGGCCGGTGGATTCGCTGACCGCGCTTTCGGGCTCGCAGATAAGAGTGAACTTCGCTGGCGGCGCCAATCCGTCGGACACACTTTATTCGGTAAAAGCCGTCGTCGGAGGGGCGACATATTACGTCAATTCCGCGAATTCCCAACTCACCACTTCGCCCGACTATCAAATATTTTCCATCTGGGGTGTGCCGCGCGACGTAGCGGGGCTGTCGGGCAATACTCTGTATACCTTTAATGTAGTCGCCCGCAACCACGCGGGTATCTTAACGGAGGGCGCGAGCAACGCCAAATCAACGCTTGCCAACAAGCCCGTGGCCCAGTCGTTTAGCGACACCTTCATCGCGACGCATTCGGTGAGATGTTATTGGGACGCCAACGGCAATGGAGCGGGCACCACTTACCGTGTACAGATGTCAACGGCCAATGATTTCTCGGTCATAAACTCCACAAAAACCACCGACGCAAACACATATCTTGACTTCGACGGCCTCGTCGCCAACAGCGGCTATTACTTCCGCGTGTGCGCCCTGAACCTCGAAAGCGAGCCGACGGCATTTGAGAACCTCACGTCGGCGGGGCCGAAATACACGCGCATCGAGACACCTGTTCTGACGGCCTCGCAACTTTCGATGTTCGTTTCGTCGGCAGCCGTCAACTTTTCGGCGCAAACTTTCTCCAAACTCTCCGACGGCTCCAGCGGCATACAGTTTGAAGAGAGCGGTTCAGAAGGCGGCCCGTGGACGAGCGCGTGGGAGAAAAATAAAATCTGGACGAGACGCTCGGACAATCCAACCTCGGCGCCGGCTCTTCTTGCCAACACCACTTACGCTTTCCGGGCTCGCTCGCAAAACATCGCGCAACTATCCAATGATTATACGGACACCGTCGTCGCGGCCACCAGGATAGAGCCGGTGGCGGGTCTTGATTTTATCGTCGGGAGTTCGAGTGTCGGGGTCAGAGCGCAGGGAAGTTACACCAATTTATCCTACGGACAATCGGCCATAAACTACACTGTCTGTATAAACACCTGGCAATGGACTAACGCCGGAGTGTCGTCGAGCGCGTGGACAAAGGGCGGCGATTATTATTATTTCACCAAATACAACGGCGCTGACCCCGGCGACGCCGTAGGGCCCAACGCCACATATTATTTTATCGCCAATACCCGCAACTACGACGGCATCGTCAATTCCACGATTAGTCATGTTACTATAGTAACTTTGCCGAACGTGCCCGGACAGCCGTCCGTTACGCTTCCCGTCGGCACCGCGAATGTCCTGCCGATAAATATGTACTCCGACGGAAACGGCGGCGAGACAACGTATGCCGTGGAAATGGCCACCTGCGCGTTCGGCGGCGGAGGCGCGACATATTGGGTCCAGTTGGACCGTTCGACCGGAACTGTCCCCGCCTGGCGGACACGCTCTGTCTGGAACGCCTCTATCGGCGGCGACGGCGTAACGGGTCTTTTGTGGAATACCACTTATTATGCGCGCGCCAAAGCGCGGAACTCACAGGGCGCTGAGACCCAGTACAGCGCGATTGCATCGAGTGTGACAAGGGCCGGCTATCCGTATGATATGGCGATAACAACATCGGGTTTGACGCTTGGGCGATTAGATGTCGTCTTCAACGGTTCGAATGGCAGCGCTTATCAGATTCAAATAACAAGTCACGGCGCCGACGGTTTCGACGTATTTGTCTCTTCCGACAGCGGTTGGGTGAACGTCACAACCTGCGTTTTCACGGGACTTTTGACGAATCACAGATATTGGGCGCGGGCTCGCGCAAAAAACAGAGTCGGGGAATTCTTGAATTCGTGGAATACGCAAAGCGATACGAGCCGCTGGACTCTGGCGGAGCCGCCTTCTGGCATGAATATATTTTCAATGCATTTTACGAGCGCGGCAGTTTCGTGGTCGGTCGGCTCCAACCCGGTAAACAACAACACGAAATATCTGGTGGAGTATTCGTCCACCGGCGGTTCGGTGTGGACAGAGCATTCTAACGGGTGGGCATCGGCCGCGGATGGTACCGGTAATTACATAAATCACACAGCCACGTTCACCGGCATAAACACGAATACTTACTATACGTTCCGCGTGAAAGCCAGAAACGGCGAATCGGTTCAGACGTCTTATTCGACCAGCGGTTCAAGTTGCACTTTTATCACCGCGCCGGGTTACACATTATATTCCGGCATAAGTCAGACGGACGCGCTTGTAACCGCAAAAAAAACGTCAGCCGAGTCGATGAGCGAATATATTTCGTCGAGCGGAGGCGATGGAGTGAAATATCAAAGATGGACGTCCGGCGGATGGGTGCCGAGTCCATCATGGTTTGACAATTGGGCGAACAATTATTATGATATTTTCGGGGTGGGACTTGCGGCTAATTCCACCTACTGGATTCAGTTGAAAGCGCGCAATAAAGAGTCGGCCGAAACTCCTTGGAGTGCGGACACCAGCACATTTGCGACGAGAATCGAACCGCCTACCGGACTTGAGTTCGACGATGTGGGCGCAACGACTCATACTGTAAAAGTGAAAGTGACGGCTGCCGCCGGTTTTACAAATCTCGGTGTGGTCGGGCTTTCCACCTCGGCGATAAGCGTGGTGGGCTCCGCCGCCTCCGGTCCGGCTCCGAACGCTTACGCCGACAATGACGCCGCGTTTTACCAGCAAAGTCCTCCGACTACGGGAATAAGCGGAGACAGCGACAATAAATGGTGGTGGTCGAATACGGGCGCATGGCGGACGTATCAGGGACTAAACCCGAACCAGGCGTATTACTTCAGAGCGTTTTCAAGGAACCGCAACGGCTCCAGCGGCGACAATACATTCGGATGGGTGGAGACGACACAGGGTTTCGCCACCTGCTACACCCTTGCCGAAGTCCCGCCCGCGCCCTCTTTAAGCGTCGCCACCACAATTTCCCTGCGCGTCAACGTTAACACGGCCGACAATCCGGCCGTCACCGTTTACGCCGTTAAAATCACCACGTCGGGCGGAGCGGACAAATGGCTCGACGCTTCGGGCAATATCGTTGCCTCCGCCGTATGGCAGACCGAATCCCAATGGGAAGGCGCCGACGGTTACAAGACCGCGGGCGACCTTGTCCCCAACACCTCTTACTTTATAAGCGTCGCCGCCAGAAACCAGTCCGGAGTCGTTACGAATTACGGAACCGTTTCAACGAAGTGGACTTTGATAGAAGCCGTCTCGTCGGTGGCCGCGCTCGAGATAGGTTCATCTACGCTCAAAGCCCAGGCGCATCCGACGGGCTCCGCGAGTTACACCAATCTCGGAAGCGGCTCGTCTCATTTGAGAATGGCCGCGAACTCATCGGCCTTCCCCGACGCTCCTTACGAAACGATAATATCCACGAATGTTTTTGAGTTCACGGGACTCTCTCCAAACGCCGAGCATTACTTCGACGCTAAATCCTACAATGGTGAAAACGCGGGCTCGGGAGCATCGGGCGGCGTAAGATTGAGCACTGCGACGCGCGTTCAGCCGGCGACGGGCGTGAGCTTCGGCGCGGTGACCAACGCCTCGATAGAAGCGCTCGCGGCGGGCGGGTTCTCCAACATCACCGACGCGCCAAGCGGTCAAATCGTTTATAAAATCTCTCCCGCGCCCGCCGAAGATTCCGGATGGCAGCCCAACACCGACTTCTGGACTTTCTCGGGGCTTCAGCCTAACACCACCTATTACTTCAAGGCAAACTCACGCAACCGAAGAGGTCTTGCCAATACCGAAACCGCCGTAATTTCCACCGTCACGCGCGCCAACGCTCCGAGCGCGCCGACGGTCTCGATAGTATCCACCGATTCTTTGAATGTTCTCATCAACGAAAACTCAAACCCCGCGCCGACGGAGTTCAGGATACTTATATCATCCACAAACTGGGCGACGACAAAATATATTCAGGCTAACGGTTCCGTCGGAGACAACGCCGTTTGGCGCACAAAAGCGAACTGGGGCGGCGACTCGGGCAAAGACATAACGGGTCTGACCCCGAATACGCAATATAAATTGAAAGTCACTGCCCGCAACTCTCTTGGCGCGCTCACTGCGGACTCGTCGGAATCCGCGCGTTACACCAAGATTCAAAGCCCCGAATCCTTCGATTATGAAATCTGGCGCACGTCGGTATCGGTTACCGCCACCGGCGATCTTACAAACGTGGAATCCTTGGGCTGGATACAATTCGGACACACGTCAAACTCTCAAAACTGGACTGACACGAGCGATATGAACGGCTCCGGCGTTCAGACCTATATCTGGACAGGTCTTCTGGCCAACACCACATATCAGTTCCGCGCGCGAACGAAGAACGCGATGTTGGACGCGGTAAACGATTACGTCGTGGACGCGGCCACCGCAACCCGCATAGAGAACGTATCGTCCTGCATGGCCTCCGTGGACTCGTCGTCGCAACTCTCCATCGTTCCGTCGGGCGCGGCGGCGATGAGCAATTTATCGTCGGGGAACTCGGCGTGGCGGATGCGAATAAAAGACACCGTGACGGATGAGTCCACTTATTCCGCGTGGCGAAACGATACTGTGGCAATTTCCACGGCGGGTCTTGCCCCGAACAGATTGTATGAGTTCTCCGGACTATCGAGAAACCGACTGGGGCTTGAAAACCCGTGGTCGCTTTGGTTCGCCACTTACACTTACTGCAATGTTCCGTCAAGCCCGGTCGTTCAGGCCGTATCGGGCTATGACGACCGTCTGAAAATAACAATAGACAATTTCGCCGCGAACTCCAACCCATCCACGACGATATACAGGATAGAAATAAGACGGGTCAGCGACGGTTCGTGGGAAGTAAACACAAAATACATCCGCGAGAGCGGCGGCAATTATTACATAACCGATTATCTCTCGGAGGCCGCCTATAAAAACCGCGCCGACTGGGGCGCGGACTCAGGGTCGCTGATAATATCGCTTGAAAGCAACGTAGAATACGCCCTGCGCCTCGTTGCCCGCAACGCCTACGGACATCTTACGTCCGCCGGCGGCGAAACAAAGAAAAAAACACTCCCCGGAAAACCCGCGAATGTTCTCGCGGCGCCGGCGACAAATTACGAAACATCCAGAATCGCCCTGTCTTGGGACTCCAACGCTTTTCAGTACAGAGTCCAGCACGCCACCTCGGCCTACGGCAATTGGAACGACGTATTTGCCGCGTGGGCGTTAACATCACCTTCCACGATTCATTATTCCGTCGCGCCGTCGTCTCAGGTTTTTTATCGCGTGAAAGCCCGCAACAGCGACTTGTCCGAGACGGACTTTTCTGACGTGGTCTCGACTTACACGTGGGCGGCCGCGCCGGGGCTTTCATATCTGATGCAACCCTCGACTTACTCGCTCAAAATCGAGTGGAACACCTCGGGCAATCCCGCGAACACCCAGTATTTCGCGGAGGTCTCGATTGATTCCGCGAATTTCTCCGGAGCATCCGCATCGGGATGGATTTCCTCGACTAACACCGTAGTAGAGTCCCTCAACCAAAACAACAAATACTACTCGCGCGTCAAGGCCAGAAATCCCGCCGGCGTCTCGACGGCGTGGGGCGATGTGTCGGGTTACAAATATACTCTCATCTCCGACTGCACCGACGTGGTGATGCTCTCAAACTCCATTAATTCGATTCAGGTCAGGGGCGCGCCCGCTCCGGTCAATCTGGGCGTGGACTATGACTCGACCGGCATTGATTTCAAGAACCTCACGACGGGAGCTTCGTCGCAGTGGATACAGACGAACTCATGGACGGACAATACCGGACTGGGCGCGAACTGGATTTACAATTATCAGGTGCGCTTAAGAAACGGCGACGGCATTCAGAGCGCGGGCGGATGGCTCCCCGTCGGCAACCGCTCCATAGCGACGGCGATGGAAAGTCCGAGCGGCGTTACGATACTATCCGTAAGCTCGCATAGCATATCGGCGCAAGTAAGCCCGACCGGAATCTATACGCAACTTACCATAGACCAGAGCGGTTTGGCCATAGAGTGCCACTCCAATGCCGCCTATACCTCTTTCATTTCATCGAGCGGATGGCAACAGGCTCAAAATACGCAGGGGACATTCGGCGCGCTTGTAGCCAACACCACATATTATTTCCGCGCCAAGTCCCGTAATAAACTCGGCGTGGAATCGGCGTGGGCCGGCTTCGGCTCGACGGTAACGCTCTGCGCCCAACCGACTCCGGCGAGCCCCGCCGATATATCGTCGGGCTCTTTTACGGCGAACTGGGGAGACGGTGGCAATCCTGGCGGCACGCGATACGAATTATGGTATTCAACCCGCTCCGATTACGCGCTAACGTTCTCGACCATAACCGTCGCCAACTCCCACATCGCCGCCGGAACGTCGGGGCTCATGGCCAACTCGACTTATTACTCCAGAGTCCGGGCGCTCAATCGCGCGTCCACTCCGACGGAGTGGGTAGATCTGCCGAGTATTCTTACCAAGATAGAGCCCGCCGGAGGCATCGAGTTTGTGGACATAACAACGGGAACGATACGCGCCAAAGTGTCCGGAGATTTCACATACATCACCGACGGCGCTTCGGGATGGCTGATTGAAAATATGACGGCGGGCACAAGTTCGCAGTGGCAAAACTCCGTCCCGAATTTCTGGCTTTCCGCTTCAGACGTAAACGGCGACTCGCCGGAATCCCTCAAGGCCTCGAAGCAATACACTTTCCGCGCGCACACCCGTAACCGCGTCGCCGAAACCACGCCTTACGTAGATATTTCGACATGGACGAAAGCCCGCAAGCCCGGCTACGACGCGCTGAGCCAGTTCAGCACGGGGACCATCCGCGCGAACTGGACGGCGAATGAAAACGTAAGCGCCCAGTATTACGTGGAATGCTCGACGAACAGCGACTACTCGGTGGCCTTCGCCACCGGGGAATGGGCATCGTCGGTAAATTATCTTTTCACGGGACTTGCCGCCAATAAAAAACACTACTTCCGCGCCAAAGCCCGCAACACGAACGTCGTCGGCAGCGACACCGACTGGACATATTTGCCGTCGAGCTACACGCTGGTCGAGACCGTCACGGCGGCGGCGTTCCCGTCGGTGGGAGTTACATCAATAACCGTCCAGGCCACAAACGCCGTATCCAACATAAGCGACGGCGCAAGCGGCATAGTATTCAAATGGTCCACGGACGACTTCGTGTCCGACGTGACTTCGACATCTTTCATACAGCAGACATCCACATCGGCCGCGCAACTCTTGACGAACACGACGTATTATTTCAGGTTCGTCGCCAGAAACGGCGACGGCGCCCAGCGCGACGAGACCGCTTCATGGCAGAAGTCCACGCTCGCCGGTGTCCCCGGCCAGCCGCAGGTATCAAATCCGACCGGCTCTACGCTCGACGTCGCAATAACGGCAAACGCCAATTCCGCCCATACCCTTTACGCGATAAAAACCATAACCGGCAACACGACTTATTATGTCAACTGGAACGGCGGAAGTGGGCAGTGGGAAGTGGGAAGTGGGATTGAGTGGAAGACAATTTCAGAGCGAGGGAATCCATTTAATGTATCGGGACTTAACGGTAATACCCAGTATTCTTTTTCTGTATCTGCCAAAAATTCAGAGGGTATTACCACTCCCTACTCCATAGTTACCACTTCCTCCACTCTTGCCGCGCCGCCCGGCAAACCGACGGCGACCACCGTCTCGACCTCGACGATAAATCTGGTAGTCAATGAAGGGACGAACTCGTCCGGCACTGAATTCTGCATACTCGTTTCGACGGACGACTTCTCAAGCAATCTTTACGTCCAGACGGGCGGCACGCGCGCCGCGAACGCCGTCTGGCGCACTAAAGCGCAATGGAACGGCTCAAGCGGCGTCAACATAACCGAATTCACGCCCAATACGAGATATTCTTTCAAAACGCAGGCGAGAAACGGCGACGGCGTCACGACCGCGCTTTCGCTCGCCGACGAGACATACACAAGGATAGAGACGCCGCTGGGTCTGTCGTTCGTCGTCCATCAAACATCAATGGATGCAGTGGCGCTTGGAACATTCAGCGACCTTGGTTCGGGCGGGATACAGTTTAGTTTCAGCGAAAATAATTCATCGTGGGCGGACGACGCATGGAAGACCCAAAACGCGTTCGGCAAGGCGGCTCTTCAACCAAACACCACCTATTATTTCCGTGTCAGAACCAAAAACGGCGCCGGCTCAATAAACTCTTTCGTCTATACCGGCGGCGTAAAAGCCACGAGAATCGAAGAGGTCGCGGCCGGATCATTGTCGTTCGACATCGGCGCAAGTTCTATCGGCGTAAAGGCAAATCAAACATTCGCCAATCTCGACAAAGGCGGCGCGAGCGGCTTGTGGTACGCCTGTTACAGCGCGACTTCTCCGACGAAAGTGCTGGCCTCGTCGAGCGCGTGGCTTTCGAATACGGATTACTTCTGGGCGGCGATTCTCTCGACGAACACGAGATATTTCTTCGAAGCGAACTCGCGCAATTACGACGGCCTTGCGAACTCGACGACAAGCGCGATAGCAAAATACACCGCCGCGGTCGCCGCCTCGTCGCCGACTTTGTCCAACGTTGCCGCGCCCGACGGAATAACAAAAATAAAAATAGTTGTCAACGAAGGCTCGAATCCCGACGGGACGCAATACTCCGTAAGAGTAACGACCGACGAAGCGACAGGCCCGGAAAAGTGGGGAAATTACAGCGACCCCGATTACGTTTTGGGCGATGTCGCCGAGTGGCGGACAAAAACGAACTGGAACGGCGGCGCGGGTTTTGAATTAACCGCCCTCGCGGCGAACACGACATATTACGTAAAAATAAAATCCCGAAACGGCGACCTCGTCGAAAACGGCTTCAGCCCGACGGCGCAACTCGCTACGAGAGCCGGCATACCCACGCTCACAGGCGCGAGTGTGGTGGCGCTGTCATCGTCCGCGATTCAAATAAACTGGACCGGCGACGGAAGCGCGTACTGGGTCGAGGCCTCATCGTCCGACACGGGCGTCTGGAACAACCTTAATTCGGGCGGATGGCTCGTGAGCGTTTCAACGCAGGAAGCCGGACTTTCGCCCAACCAGAGAAGATTTTACCGAGTGAAAGCGCGCAGCCACGGCGGTCT
>JASEHK010000003.1:0-3798 GCA_030018875.1 Endomicrobiia bacterium
CGTGGCTTTTGGCATATCTACTGTCATAGAGAAAGATTCTCTTTCTCCCGTTATTTTTAACGTTGGCAAGCAAAAAGTAATTCTGGCGCCACGCAGCCCGTCCTTCTTTATCGGCCCAACATCTTATAAACATGGCAAGGATACGTTATCTAAAGCCTGATTTTTTTAAAGACGAAGATTTAGCCGAACTTCCCTATGAGGCTCGAATTCTTTTTGAGGGTCTATGGTGTTGCGCTGACAAAAAGGGGCGGTTGGAAGATCGCCCCAAATATCTTAAGGCTGAAATTTTCCCTTATGATAAAATCGATATGGAAAAATTGTTGAATTTACTTGCTTTCCCCAATATTCCCGATAAACCCGCAAAAGTATTTATCCGGCGATATTCCATTAAAGGACGCCAATATATTGATATTCCTGAATTTTTGGAATATCAAACTCCGCACCATACCGAAAAAAAAAGTATGATACCGTCTTTTAACGATGAGATAACGGTTAAAGAACCGTTAAGCACCGGATTAAAAGAGAAAGAGAAAGAGAAAGATACATTGTCGGGTAAGCCCGACCCACTATCTGAGATTATAGATTTTTTAAATACAACCCTGAAAACAAATTACAAACCCACAACCCCCAAAACCAGAACCCTCATCCTCGCTCGAATAAAAGAAGGCTTTACCATCGAGAATTTTAAGACAGTTATAGAAAATAAATATATCGAATGGGGCGGAGATGATAAGATGAAAAAGTTCCTCCGTCCCGAAACCCTATTCGGAACGAAATTTGAAGGTTATCTAAACGCCCCGGCAAAGGTGGAGTTGGTTTGAAAAACAAAGACGAAATCAAAGAGGCGTTTGAGGAAATGATAGAGGCCCTGATTAAAGCCTTCCCCGGATTCCTGCTCTCTGTCGCACACCGGCAATATTGGCTGGATACCCTGCGGAAAGAAAAATTTACTTACTTCGATGTTATCTCCGGCACAGGGTCTTTAATCCACAATCCGAATCTTGCACCCACCCGGATAACTCTACCTCTTGTAATTGAATCCTGTCTTTCAGTCAGACGAGCACGCGCTGAAAAGGAATGGCAAGCCCTAAAAAGCAAAAGGGCTATCGAGATAGACACTATTTTAACGCAAGGGGAAAAGCATAGAAGTCCTTTTGTTCGGGGCCTTATAGCGAATACAAAAGCCCTTTTGTTGGGACAAATAGATAAGAAAGCATGGGCGGAAGAACACAAAAAATTAAAGGAGGATATATGATTCCCAATATTCGTATGCTTGTCTGGTCATTAAGACCCGACCTCGTAATCCGCATTGAACTTCCGATGGATTTAAATAGAAATGATATTACTCGTTTGAAAAAACTGATTGATTTAGAGGCTGAACTTATATCAGAGCAAGACCGGATAGATGAGCAATGTCTAACCGGGAATATGACGGAAAATTATGTGTAGGTTGAATTTCCACCACTGCGAAAGATGTGATTCTACGTTCGAGTGCACCGATCCCGAGTGCTTGCTCCCGCAATTCTCTATATGCCCCTCTTGTTACACTAACAAAGAAATCGGATATTACACCCCCGATATAGAAGAACCCGATGAACTCTTTGCAAGATTTGCAAGAGAGGAGAGGAACGACTCTCCACTGAGATGCATTCATTGTGGGGCCTCAGGAGTAGATATGATGGCCCATAGTCCCACTTGTCGTTCCACGCAGATAGTTAGAGAAGGCCGAACTTCCACAGCGTGGGTTGACCTTGGGCAGCCCAAAAATTTAAGCGGGACATGGGAGGGGAAAGAAAACATAGGACAAATAATATTATCAATATTGGGGATAGGTTTTTATTTTTTGCTACTCATCATGTGGTATTGTTGGGCCGTTAAGTTCAGTATCGGACTCGCTGTGGCAATATCTCTTTCCCCTGTTGTTGCTTATGCGGCACTTACACGTGCCGAGATAATAAGATGCGTTGGGGCTTCCCGTAGATTTAGATGATGAACAGGAAAAGGGAATCTTGTCCGCATTGCGGGCATATTGAAGTCGTAGGCAGCGAAAAGGAATTAGTCTTATGTTCGATTTGTTTATTGCATAGGGCCTTCGCCCATGCAAAAGCCAGGGGGGGAATTGTTTTGACGGGCGCTAAAATTCGTGAACTGCGAGAACAGAAAAAAATCACAGTGCGAAGGTTGGCTTTGAGCCTGAATTTTACACCCAGTTATCTCTCACAGGTTGAAAATGGGAAAAAGCCCGTGAATTCAAGGCTTTACAAGTGGTTTGAGCGTGATGGGTGTTAACCTGCCCATATCACCCTACGGGCAAGCCAAAAAGGTTAATTTTTTCATCAATGAAATCAAGAGGTTAGATAGGGCAAAAATGGGGGTTGGCAACAAGGTATCATACCCCCGCGAACATTCCGGTTGAGACCTTATGTGCAAATTGAATTTCCACCACTGCGAAAGATGTGATTCTATATTTAGGTGCGCCAGCCTAAAGTGTTTGCTCCCGCAATTCTCTATGTGCCCCGCTTGCTTTATTAACAAAAAAAACGGATACTACAGCGACACCACAGAACCCCAAGAAATAATTAGAAGAGAAATTGGGCCCCAAGAATGGACTGACGAGGCTATAATGGTGTGGTGCATGCGTTGTGGGCAGAAGGGCTATACTTCTTATGTCTTAACGGGAGATGTAATTGACCATAAACGCACTTGTAGAATAATTAGTGCACCAAGAGGTAGATTGAGGCGGGTCGTTGAATTTTTCATTTCCAGTATTGATTTCATCGGACAGAAAGATATATTAGTAAAGTGCGTTTATTGTAAGAAGGAAGGTTATCCGCCCAATGTTTTGGCAAATGTTTTGGCAAATGTAATTAGCCATTGGAAGGCGCTATGCCCTGCCGAAAAGTGAGAGGGGGAAGATGATGGGGCGAGGTAAAAAGATACCTATCCGCTGCAAGGGGAATCGATACGTTCCACGTGGAACACTCAAGACCTTTCAAGGCAACCTCAAAGAGTTGTCAATTATCAACGCCGAGAAACTCAAGGCATCCATTATCGAACATGGTTGGATAGCCCCAATTTTTATCTGGAATGAAAACGAAATTCTTGACGGCCATGGTCGCTTGCTTGTCCTCGATGAACTCTTGAAAGAAGGCCATACGATAGATGACTTGCCCGTGGTGGACATCGAAGCCAGAACAAAGAAGCAGGCCGCCAAGATACTCCTTGCCATAAATTCAAAATATCAGACAGTCACAGAAGAAGGTCTTTATGAATTTATGAATGAGATGGATTTGGACATAAAAGACCTTGCCATGTTTGAACTTCCCGATATAGACCTTGAAAGATTTGAAGCGGGATATTTTGAAAAGGAAGGGGAGACCGGAGATGATGAAGTCCCCGAAATTCCGAAAACCCCGCAAAGCAAAACAGGAGATTTATATATTCTCGGCAGACATCGGCTTCTTTGCGGAGATGCCACAAAGTCCGAGGATGTAAAACGATTGATGGATGGGAAGAAAGCGGATATGGTTTTTACCGACCCGCCGTATGGGGTGAGTTACGGAATAGATCAGGAAGTCTTAAATAAAAAATCTGGTGGAAAATTCCGTCAGAGTGTTCGTCCTATAACAGGTGATAATATGTCGGTTCAGGAATGTGCGGAAAAGTTATGGCGGCCTGCTTTTAAAAATTTGTATGAATCCGCAAAAGATAATTGTTCTTTCTATATGACTATGTGTCAAGGTGGCGACCAGATGATGATGATGATGATGATGATGATGATGATGGCAGAAAATTGGC
>JASEHK010000003.1:3808-30910 GCA_030018875.1 Endomicrobiia bacterium
GTGTGGATAAAAAATAGTCCTGTTTTTTCTATGGGGCGATTAGATTATGATTATCAGCATGAACCGATTTTATTTGGATGGAAAAAGAAACACGATTGGTATGGGAATGGAGAATTTTTAAAAAGTATTTGGGAAATTCCCAAACCCCATAAATCAGATTTACATCCGACTATGAAACCCATTGCCCTTATCGTTAATGCTATCCAGAATAGCACTTCAAAGGGTATGCTTGTGATTGATTTATTTCTCGGTTCTGGCTCAACTCTTATCGCCTGCGAGAAAACAAACCGTATTTGTTATGGCGCAGAGATAGATTCCCATTACTGCGATGTCATTGTCCAACGGTGGGTTGATTTTACCGGACAGAAGGATATTATTTGCAATGGCAAAAAAATCAAGTGGGGGAACAAATAAGATTATAATTGACAAATATAAAAAAAAATGGTAGAGGGAATATATGCCTAAACCTCGCACCGAAACCATAATCGACCGAGAGAAACTGCAGGCCCTCGCCCAAATACAATGCACAGACGCGGAGATGTGCGCGGTATTAAACATCTCCGATTACACGTTGCAAGCCATACAGGAAAGAGACCCATCCATTCTCGAAATAATAAAAAAAGGCCGTGCGGAAGGGCGTTCTTCTCTGCGGCGTAAGCAGTTCAAAGCCGCAATGGACGGCAATATTACAATGCTCATCTGGCTTGGCAAGCAATATCTCGGCCAGACCGATAAGCAGGAATTTGCGAATAGCGAGGCCTATGACGGGCGGATTTCAAAATGGCTTCGTGAAGGCAACTCCGTAACAATCCAACCACCCGAAAGGGGAGAAACGCTTGGCGATTCAGTGCGCCACTAAATTCAGATTCTCCGGCAGGCGTGACAAAGCAGACGCTATAACTATCCCCAAATTCTATTTCGATAAATTCAAATTCTTTGCCGACATGGGCTATACTCCCCGGCCCGACCAGATGGAAGTCCATCGCGATACAAGCGACATCCGAGTGCTTGCGTGCGGAACTCGTTGGGGAAAAAGCAAACTCTCGGCGATGGAGGCGCTATCAGCCGCCATATCCGCATTTGACCGCTCATTTGGCTGGGTAGTTGCACCGACTTATACGCTCGCGGAGAAAGTGTTTAGGGAAATACTTTTTATTGCGCGAAGAAATTTAGGGAAGGGGATTGTTGAAGCGTCCGACTCTAAAATGAAACTCCGGTTCCGGAATCTCGGCGGGTATATTTCCGAAATCCACGGAAAGACTGCCGAGAACCCCGACAACCTTCTCGGCGAAGGTCTCGATTGGCTTATCGTTGACGAGGCGGCCCGTGTTAAGCGAACCGTCTGGGAGGCGTATCTTTCGCAACGGTTGATTGACAAAAACGGATGGGCACTGTTGGATTCCACACCTAAGGGGAAGAACTGGTTTCACGAGATATATCTCCGGGGGCTCGACCCGTTGGAAAAGGGACGAGTTAAATCCTTTTCATACCCCACTGCAAATAATCCCCTTGTAAAAAAAGACTTGCTTGATGTGGCGCGGATGGAACTCCCCGAAGATGTCTACCGGCAGGAATATCTCGCCGCGTTCCTTGAATCCGGCGGATTGGTATTCCGGGGGATTGACCGTTGTATCGCCGGTGAATTGCGGGAGGGGAAACTTTATACCACCTATGTCGTGGGTGTCGACCTCGCAAAATACAAGGACTTTACCGTCATTGTCGTTTTAGATTCGCGGGGGCAACTTGTCGCCTTCGACCGATTCAACCAAATTGATTGGGCTGTTCAAAAGGCCCGTATACGCATGATAAGTAAACGTTACAACAACGCCTCAATCCTTATCGATTCAACAGGTGTTGGCGACCCGATATATGAGGACTTGGCGAGAGAGAGTCTGCCGATTGCCCCGTATACTTTTACCGAGGTAAGCAAAAAGACCCTCATAGACAATCTTATCATGGCGATTGAGAACCGGCAGATTACTTTCCCACGAATAGATGTCCTCATAAACGAACTCGAAGCGTTCAGTTATGAGATGACGGATGCGGGCCGATTGAAACGGGGTGCACCGCAGGGCTATCACGATGATTGCGTCATAGCATTGGCACTTGCCGCCTTCCAACTTTCCAAACGGGTAGATATGACTTATGCAACTACTTTATCCGACCTCGAAAGCATACGAGGATTATAGAGAGCAGTGGCGCCGGGCCGGAGAGGGGCTTATAACCGCCGCCCCTACGCATCTCGACCTCGAGCTTGTAAGGGGTTGTAATGCCGCTTGTGTTTACTGCCCCGCCTCGAAGGAGAAACAGAAGCCGGTATTTATGAATACCAATAATGCGATTGCATTGCTCAAACAAGCAAAAGAGATAAATGTGCAGTCTGTCAAATTTAACTGGCGCGGAGAGGCAACGTTGCATCCTGACTTTGCAGAGATAATAGATTACGCAAAGGGATTGGACTTCGTGGATTTAATGCTCAACACAAACGGGATGTATCCAAATTCCCTGACTCGAAGTATTAGCAAACTGGATACCATCATCTTTTCAATCGATGGTTCCCGTCAAATAACTCAAACCGAACTTCGGTGTGGAACCATGCTGGAGATCATCTGGGGTAATATCGGAGTTCTTTTAGACGAAATTTCTCACCCGCTTATCAAGGTCAATTTTACGGAGTGCAAAGAAAATGAAAACGAAAAGGAAAAAGTAAGAGCGCAATGTGCGGGAAAGGGTATAAAATTTGTTTGTCGCAAGGAAGCCCCGCGCACGGGAAACGGGAGAATCAATCTCCCCCGCAAGCCATGTCCTTTCCCTTTCCAGCGGTTAACGGTTGCTTATGATGGCCGGGTTGCACCCTGTTGTGTGCCGTGGGACGACAATTTTTATATCGGAGATTTAAACAAGCAGACCTTGCTTGACATCTGGCATGGCGATAGGATAAAAAGAATACGAGAGGATGCAATGGCGGTTAATTACCGTGAGGAGGCATGTCTGAATTGCACGAGTTATCAAGCATACAAGATTTGATGCCCCCCCCCATATTTTTTGCATTTATCAAGGGACTTCTTTTCGGGCTGATTGTGGGGGGCGCGGTGGGCACAATCTGCGGCTACGCATGGAGGGCGGGATGGGAGAGAACGAAATAAATTTAATCGGCGGTTTTATTGTCGGTGTGATATTCGGCGTGCTTGCCGGCGGCGCAATCGGGATGCTCTATACTCTCCGCACCGTTTGGGATTTTCTGAAGGGCGACCCAGATGGTTTGAATAAGGGCTGGAGATCGCGGCTTGAACAATTGGGGCAGAGGCATCCGGAGGATAAAGAGAATAAGTGAAACCCGGGATTGTTATCTGCACACGACTTAATTCAAAACGTATCCGTGAGAAGGCCCTTGTCGAAGTGGGTGGACGGCCAGCCATACGCTTGCTTGTCGAACGCCTTTTGAAAAACAAAGACATTCCCGTTTGTCTTGCCCTTGCCGGGAATCCTGAGGATGAAAAAATATATGAAGCCCTGAAAGACCTTCCCATATCGTGGTTTCGCGGACATCCCGACAATGTCCTTGCCCGTTTTTTCTGGGCAAGCGAGGAGATGGGATTCGACCCCGGCATACGCATAACCCATGACGATATTTTGCAGGATGGCCAACTGATTCAAAAAATGCTTTCTTTCTATCAGGCAAACGGGGTTGATTATCTCTATATCTCCCAATGTGTCCGGGGCATGGACGCTGAAATCATAAGCAGACGACTTTTGGAATCCGCATATAAAAAATTCGGGAAACAACCCATCGAGCATATATCCCATGTGTTGCGGAACACATCTTGCAATCCCGTGATAAAATGTTTCGACACGCCTCCTGAATATCAATCACACATATCCATGTCGCTTGATGAGCCGGAGGACTTGACGGCCCTGCGGTTATTATTTCATTGTATCCATCCCCTTGCGTCCGGGATAGAGATAACAGAAGTCCTGAACACCTGCCCCGAAATATCGGCCATAAATCATAAGCCGGAACTCTCAATTTATACCTGCGTGCATAACGCTGAAGATACGCTTGAGGTTACGGGGCTGTCAGTTTTGAATTTGCAGTTTAAAGATTTTGAATATATCATCTATGATGACGGCTCAACCGATTCCACCACCACCGCTATGGTTAATCTCGCTTCGGCGGATAAACGGATTCGTCTTATGCGCAATCCCCTGAACCGTGGACTGGCCGCCGCCTGCAATGCTGTCCTTCCGCATCTGCGCGGGGATATGTGCCTGCGGCTTGATGCCGATGATGAACTTTTACCCGAAGCGCTGGATGGGCTGGTGGAATTGATGAGGCAAAACAATCTTTTGACTGCCGTTTATCCCGCATATTACCGGGGTGTCGGGATTGAGATTGTCGAAAATACTGAACATCATGTTGGCGGGGCGTTGATGAGGACAAGAGTTCTTAAGGAACTCCGTTTTTGTGACGGCCTCCGCCATTGGGAGGGGAAGGAACTCTTTGAGCGCTTGTCCGAAAAATATCAGATACAGGAATATGGACAGCCGACATGGCGGTATCATAATACCAAACATTCATTGAGCAATGACACAACCGCCCAACGAATAAAACAAGGGCGGATATACAGTTTATAATGGCGCAGCAGATAAATCTTCTGACTTGCAGTTTTGACAGCCTCCGGCTCGTGACGCCGTTTTGGTCTGTCAATACCATTCTCGAAGCCCTGCGTATTATTCGGGCGACTTGGAAAAAATACGGGGATACGATGCAAGAGTCCGAGGTTATATGTTTCCTGCGGAAGGAATCAATTATCCGTTCAGAACTTCGGCACAAGATGCGCAGAAAGGGGATAGACAAAAGCCAGACTCACAGGCTTGAAGAAAAGTTAATCGGGCATAACGTATTTGAGGGAGCATTGAAGATAAGATGATTCCGCAAGAGCATTTTCAATCCAAACGCACATGGGGGCCGGAGCCGAAGTATCCGACTGTCCTTTCTATCCCACACAAAAAGAAAGAATTTATAACCATCGCGGGGCCATGCTCGATTGAAAACGACAGGCAAGTTGAATCTATCGCCCAAGTCCTTTCTCAAACCGGCTGCAAATATATGCGGGGCGGTGTATTCAGGGCCGGGACATATCCACCCGATGAATTCGGGCTTGATAGAAAATTAATGAGAGTTTTTTTCGATATTGCCAAATCATACGGGTTGCAAACCGTTATGGAAGTTTTGGATATACGGCAGACATGGGAGATGCCTGCCGATGTGCTTCAAGTCGGCGCGAGGCATATGCAAGATTATACTCTCCTGAACGAATTGTCGAAATCCAACAAACCAATCATTCTCAAACGCAACATGGGTGCAACCCTTGATGAGTTTCTGGGAGCGGCTGAATATCTGGTGCGGAACGGGAAGAAGGATATTATGCTTTGCGAGCGTGGATCGGCTACCCATATGAAACATGTCCGATGGGATTTATCTTTATCGCTTGTCGCCGCCATAAAACGCATGACAGGCCTGCCGATACTCGTGGATGCTTCTCACGGGACGGGCAGGCGGGACATAGTCCTTGATATGACCCTTGCCGGCATAGCCGCCGGTGCGGATGGTTATATCGTAGAAGTCCATCCCGCCCCCCAGAAATCTTTGTCCGATGCAGACCAGGCGTTGCCCCTTGGAATATATCCCGAACTTCACAGGAAGGCCGAGAAAATATGGAGGTTAAAAAATGGCTGATAGAACCTGTTGGCTGTGCGATTCAAAAGAATTCATATCCGTTGATTATCTCCGTGCCGAAATACAGAGCATGAAAGTCTGCAAGGGTTGCGGGCTTGTGGTATTCCATCGATGGGATACTCCCGAAGAGTATGAATCATATTATGCCACGCAATATCGGGAAAGGCAGACCGTCAATATGAGCAACCTCGTGACGACCAATCGAAAAATCGGTTATCACGAAAAGTTTTTGGGCGAATGGTTGAAAGAAAAAACTAAAGACGGAAAGAAAATCAGCGCCGGAGAGATAGGAAGCGCTAATGGTTACTTCCTCCGGTGGCTTCGGGATGTTTATGGCGCCAAGGTTTACGGGACGGAACTTCTCCCCGCCTTCCGCCGGTATGCGAAATGGGCATTTGATATAGACCTCGTTAAAGATTTCGATTACACACGGAAATACGACCTTATAACCCTCTACCATGTCTTGGAGCATGTCCCTGACCCGAAGGAGATGCTTTTGAAACTCAAGGACTGTATTGCCCCCGGAGGCATTCTCTATATCACCGTCCCCGTCTGGATGGAAGAAATGATGAAGTGGGGCGGAGGAGCATTCACTACTTTCGATGATCATTTCCATCCCGACCACATAAACGCATGGTCGAAATGGCACTTCAAAGAACTCCTGAAAAGAACTGGTTGGAAGATTCTGAAAGAAGAATCCCGTATGTATGGTTATATGGTTTTACTCGAACCGACAACTCTTCTTGAAGTATCATTGATTAAACCCCCCCAATCCGCCGAGGAAGTTGTATATCAATTGACTGATATGAAACGGGCGGCGACCGCCTATCAGCGCGGAGACTACGGGGAAGCCATGCGCCTTTATCCCCGTTTCGTAGACGCGTATCTCGCACAGGCGGGTCAGGAGACCAAAAATTTTAACCGTCAAATGGAACTTCTGGATATGGGCGGCAGGATGTGTCCGAATACGATTCTTTTGGATGCGCAGAAGGGACTGATATTTTATCAATACGGACGGCTCGATGAAGCCGAGGGGATATTACTTAAGGCCCTTGAAAACAAACCCCACGACGACAACCTCCTCCTCCATCTTGCGATGATATATCTCAAAACTGGCGAGAAGAGTATGAAGAAGGGAGACATAAGGAGCGCGAAGATTATATGGGGTAAGGCGGTTTCTCTTCTGGATAAACTCATCGGGATAAATCCCGCAATGTATCAGCAGTGTTATGATTTTATCGGTTATATCTTTTCTTCCATCCCGCTCGATGCGGAAATGGGAGAAGAAATACAATTCACCTCACCCCACACGGAGGGAGCACCGCACATAAATCTTATGGGAGAAAAGACATGAGCGTTGCAAGTTTGACAGCATATAAGTTCCAGCAGGAATCACAGGAACCGCAACGAGAGGAGGAGTTCTTTATAATCCAAACCGAACACCTCAAAGCGAATTCATCCATGTATGCCGGATATGCCGAGCAACCATATAACCCCGATGTAATAGCGAAGAAACGCCCGCCGTTTGGGATATATGACGATATGCGGCGGGATGACCAGGTAAAGGCCATCCTCTGGGTTAAGAAGTTTATGGTGCTTTCTTGCGGATGGGATTTAGAAGCGGAAGAAGAATATGAAGACGCAATAGCGGAGATAAAAACAGGACTATCCGAAATAGAATCGCCGGATTTCGGCTCGGCGCTTACCAATATGCTGACCCATCTCGATTACGGATTTTCCCTGACCGAGCCGGTTTTTAAAGTCAAAGACAATACCATAAAACTTCAATCTCTTAGAACCCGTGCTCCTCACACGTTTATTCTGCACACGGACGATTTCGGGAACCTCTCGAAGATTGAACAATACACGGAGACGGATACGGTCGAAATAAAACCCGAAGGGCTTATGCTTCTGCAGCATCAATATGAATTCGGCATCCCTTACGGGACAAGCGATTTGCAATCGGCCTATCGAGCGTGGTTTTCCAAGGATGTGGTTATAAAATTCTGGAACATCTACCTCGAACGTTTCGGCAATCCTTTTGTCGTGGGGAAAATTCCCTCGACACTTTCCGTGGCTGATAAAAATAAACTCCTCGATATTTTTAAAAATTTACAGGCGAAGTCCGGCATGGTTGTGCCCGAAGGTGTTGAAGTTGATATAAAGGCATCTCCCTCCGGCACAACGGATTTTGAGAAAGCCGTCAATCTTTACAATATGATGATTGCCCGGTCAATGCTCATCCCCGACCTCATCGGGATAGGCGGTTCTGAAACATCGGGGGGGTCTTATGCCCTCGGCTCGAAACACTTTGAGATTTTCTTTCTGACAATCGAAAAAATCCGGCAGGATTTAGAGAGGGCGATAAACCGGTATGTGCTCAGGCCGCTCCTATGGTGGAATTACGGACTTAAAAACAGCGAAATCAAATGGAAACTTCATCCGATTGACAAAGATGATAAACTCGAACTCTTGCGTATCTGGTCAGAGGCCGTGCGGGGCAATCTCTGGACTCCGACCGATGAGGAAATAAACCACTTCCGCGGCATGGTTAAATTTCCCAAGGGCGACATAGAAAGGCCCGCCCCGAAACCTGCCGCTGTATTGCCCTTCCAAAAAATAAAAGAAATTAAAACCGCTTGCCATGAAAAAGACGGCAAGAGGGCAATGACGGTTTATGAAAAGAAAATAGATTTTGCGCGGATAGATAAAGACCTCGATACTTTTGCCGCCTCAGCGGGCAACAAACTCGTCCCCCCGCTTGTGTCCATACGAGAAGGGCTTATTGACGCTGTTCAGAATGGACGGATAATTGAGGGAAAGAAAGTCGAGAAGATACCAGACCTGAAACTCAAATATCTTAAAGACCTCCAACTGGCATGGAAGGCGGTTTTGCGGGACACCTTTGACGGAGGATATGATTCTGCCGATAATGAGATTGCCAAAATCAAGGCCCGAAAGATGCAAAGAACAATCTCTGCTTCCGCCTTATTCGAAGAAACCATTGCCGACAGGAGTTTCTTCATTACAGGCATCATAAGAGATAACATCCGAAAAGAAGCGGGCATTGTAATCCTCCGGGGGATTGAAAACGGCTCATCCACACAAGAGATAATCCATCAATTGACTGAATTTTTCCTCCAAAACTACACGCCTTCTCCCACGGCGCAGGGACTGTATCCCATCGAATCCATACCCGGACGGCTTGAAACGATAATCAGAACGAATATCTTGAAGGCATACAATCAGGGGCGGCAGAATTTCTTTGAACAGGCCGGAGACTTTATCCAGGGCTACCAATTCAGCGCAATTCTTGATGACAGGACAACGCCTGTCTGTCAGAGACTCGATGGAGCAATGTATCGGACGACCGATCCTTATATTTCGAAGATAAATCCTCCGCTCCATTTTAATTGCCGTTCCCTTCTCATTCCGATTGTTGCCGGGGAAGATTTCACGCCCGATGAACATCTGGTGGGAGATGATATTCTGACGGCGTTTGACGGTCAATTATGATTATGATAAGGATTCTTTTCTCGGACGGATGGTGGCGATTTTGTTTTGGAATTGAAAAAAATAAATATGCAGAATTGATTTATCATGTCGCAAGGATAAAAGAGGGTGCCGGTTATTCCGCACAAAACAGGATGAATGAAATAAGACAATCATATCCCATTCGAAAGATAAAACTCCTTTTGTATTTGAAGGATAAAAAAGCCGAAGAAGAACTTGTGCATTTATGGTTGAAACGCCACGGCGACAAATTTATAGAAAAGGGATGGCCAGTAGAAGCAAAATGGTGGCCTGCAAATTTTTATAAAAACAAGTCACAAAAAGAGAAAGAATTTTATTTAAAACCCATTTTGGAATCCATCAAGCGGCAAGTTAAAAAGAAGGAGAGGATGCCCCGAAAAAATAATTCTTGACTTTTTTTTTCTGTCATGGTAATTTTTAAGAAAATCACCCGCCAAAATCGCTGGCGTGGCTTTGGGAACCGGCAGATCGACCCGCCCAGTTCCGAAGCGTAAACGGGAAGAGGCATAATCTATGCCCGAAAAAGCCAGCGAATCCGCCTTATACGAAATCACAGGCTGTGAAATCTTCGCCACCGGAAAGTGGAACGGGGACGAATATACCGAAAAAGACCTCGATGCTATGGTCGAAGCATTCGACCATGTTGGCTATAAACCCCCCGTAAAACTCGGTCATTCGGAAAAACAGAAAATACTCAAGGATTCCGGCCTTCCTGCGGCCGGTTGGATTCAAAAAATCTACCGGAATGGGAAGAAACTCCTCGCCGATATTGCCGATATTCCCCAAAAAGTTTATGACTTGATAGAGAAAAAGGCATACGACCGGGTGAGCGCCGAGATATACTGGGACTTTGCTGATACGGTCAATAAAAAGAAATGGCCAAGGGTTCTGAAGGCGATTGCCCTTCTGGGCGCCGAGGTGCCGGAGGTCACGACCCTCAAAAGCATCTCCGCGATGTATGACAGCGAGGGACGGGAATATCATGTTGCCCTTACGGCGGGCATGGACGGGAAACCCAAGATGGTTGTGGGCCGGTTGAAAGGCAAAGACACAACGACTGTTGCGACACTCATATTCCCCAAGAGTTCTTTTACAGAGGCCGAAGCAGTCGCATGGGCGAAGGGGCATGATTTTAAAGCCGGCAAGGTGGATGAAACAGAAGATTCCTTCCGTTTGAGGCAAGGAGACCCCGGCGATTTTCAGGAAGGAAGTTTCAGAACCATATCTCCGGGCGAGCATACGAAAGAAAAGGAGGAGGTAGAAAAAATGGAAATGGAAGAGCGATTGGAAGAGAGTGAGAAGAAACTGGAGGAAGTCCAGAAACAGCATGAGCAGTTTTCAAAAACCGCTATTGAACAAAAGACGGTTTTTGAAAAGCAGATTGCTGACCTCACGATGAAACTCGAAAACGAGAAGCAGGCAAGAAGGATCGAACAGGTAGACGCAAAGGTCGCCCAGTTCATGAAGGATGCACGGATAAGTCCTGCCCAGGCCCCGCTTCTTAAGGCAATCTATCTTTCCGCTCCCGTCGAGATAACCGCTGTATTCTCGAAGGACGGGAAGGATGAGGAGAGGAAATTCTCTCCGGACGACCTCGTAGCCGAGTTCGTGAGTTTACAGCCCCAATTCATTTCCGGCGAAAAAACAAAACTGGGTTTACCGCCGGATGATATAGACGGGCACATAAGGGCGTATTGCAAGGAGCATAGCCTCGATTACAGTGGCGATGGGTATGTCAAGGCAATCAGCGCACTCGCCCGCGAAAAGAAACTAAAGGAGGTCTAATAAAATGGCTCAGGCAGGTGGATATGATAAGAGTTTTAAGGCGGGTGCGGATTTGAACACCACGACATCCGATTTCCAGCCGGTCTATGTCAATTCGGCCGGGTCGGTTCGCATCGCCAACTCGACTACACACAAGGTCATCGGGATTCTTCAGAACCGTCCCAAGTCCGGCACAGGTGCGGCCTGTGTGGTTCGCAGTGTGGGATATAGCAAGATAACAGTGAATGATACCTGCACGGCGGGAGACCAGATAGTCATGGGTTCGGGCGGGGCATTGCGCGGGAGTGGTCTTTCCATCACCGCGGCGACTTCGCGATACATTGTCGGCGATGCGATTGAGACATCCGGCGCCTCAGGCACGGTTATCGAGATATTTCTCCGACCATCAATAATCGCGGGCACGCTTTCTGCGGCAATAGACTAAGAAAAAGAGGGAGGATAAAAAGATGCCATACTTCAACACGGTTCACGTCAATCAGCCGCTGACGAATGTGTCAGTGCGTTACAATTGGGCTGAGGGAATAGCCGATAAGGTATTTCCCGCAGTCCCGGTTTCAAAGGAATCGGATGTTTATTACATCTACGATTCCGATAATCTTCGTCTCGATGAAACCATCCGAGCAAATAGAGCAGAAGCGAATATAGTGGGTATGGACTACTCCACCGCCACATATTCGCTCGAAGAGCACGCCCTCAAAGAACTCGTCTCGGACAGAGACAGGGACAATGCGGATGCCCCGTTGAATCTCGATGTGGATGCCACTCAGCATTTAACCGAAAAACTCCTCATCCGGAGGGAAGTGGATGTTGCGACCCTTTGCTTTACCACGACTTCATGGGGCAATAATGCAACGGTCGGGTCGGCTTCGGCATGGAATACATCGACATCCAACCCGATAGCGGACGTTTTGACTGCAACCGCCGCCGTATTAAGCAACGGCTTTGTTCGCCCCAACAGGGGCGTGATAGGGTGGAACGTCATGCGGCAGTTAAAGGTCAATTCAACGACTACTGACCGCATAAAATATACGGAGAGGGCGATAATCACAGACGAGATTATGGCGTCTCTGTTCGATCTCGATACCCTTCTCGTGGGGCGTTCGGCAAGGAACCTCAACGCCGAGGGCATCGCGCCTTCCACCGGCTTTATCTGGGGAAGCGATATGCTTGTCTACTACGCACCGGACAGACCGTCTCTTCGGACTCCGGCTGCGGGCTACATCCTTACAATAGGCGACAGTTTCAGAACAAAGAAATGGAGAGAGGAAAAACTCGGCGGCGATTACATCGAGGTTTCAACGATGTTTCTTCCGAGGGCGGTTGCGACAAGCGCCGCTTATCTTTTGAAGCAGTGCGTAACATAAACTAAATACAGATAGGGAGGTCAGATATGGGAAGGAGACCTAATTCCGCCAGAAGTAACGAGGCGGTGCTTGAGAATCGGGAACCTGCGGCAGTGGCGCAGGAAGCGTTAGAGGAACGGGACGAAGAGCGGAAGCGACTTATCTTTGAGGGGAAAAAAGAGACGGTCGCAATCGCATATGAGTTCAGGCCCTATTATAACCGGCCCAAGAAGCATGGATTGGCGAAACTTATACTGGTATCCCGCAACCCTGTGCGAGGCCATATCTACCGGATGCTTATCGCTCGGAATATTCCTGTTAAGGAAGCGCAGAAACTTATGACGCTTGCCGAACCGCAAGTGGCAGCAGAACATGAACGGCGTAAAAATCTGGTGCGATACGGATTCTGATGGGGCGATATTCGACAACGACAAGCATATACCAGATGCTTCCGGGACTTACCACCTCCACGTCCAGCGATGCGCTAATTCAGCAGTATGCTGACAGGGTGGCGGGACTCGTAGATGGCTATGCGGGTCGTTGGTATGATGTCGGCGACTGGACAACCTCTTCCTCGACTCCTCAAATAATCCTTCAAATTTCCGATTCTCTTGTGGCGCAGGCAGTTATGCGGTCGAGATTCACAAAAGACGGACAGAATCGGAATGAATGGGTTGAAGATTTAGGGCGACAGGCGATTAAAGACCTCGAAGCCATAAGAGACCAGAAATTGATTGTGTTAGATTCTACAGGCGGCGAAGCAGGCAGGGCAAGCACGGCCCCGCTCGTGGAGGGGACGAGGGAGAATTATACACCCGTCTTTGACATCGATGCTGATACAGCATGGACAATCGATAGTGACCTGTCAGATGATATAGCGGACGAGAGGGATTGATGTTAAGCCGGGTTAAAATAGCCCTGCGGGGGCAGGAAGCATTAATAACTATACTGCGCAATATGTCTCGCAAGGCGCAGGACAGCAGTCAACTCATGGCACGACTCGCCATACTCGGATATAAAGACGTGATGAGTCATTTTTCGAAGCAGGAAGGGCCGGATGGGAAATGGGCGGCATTAAAAATGACAACCATAAAAAGGCGGAGATTAGGCGGGAAGAGGCATAAGATTTTACAGGATACGGGACTTTTGAGAGCATCCGTCCAACCGACTGTAGAATCCCCCCGGAGAGCGGTCATTGCAATAACTAATGTCAAATATGCCGCAACCCATCATTATGGGGACAAGAGACGCAATATCCCCACCCGTCCTTACATGTGGCTATCGAGACGGACGGTGGATACGATGCTTAACGAAATAAAAAACTACTTCAGGAGGTAAAAAGGAATGATACATGGACATATTTATTATATCGTTCTTATAGCGCTGATAGGCTATTGTGGTTATCAGACCTATATTGGAACGAAAAAAAGACGGTAATCCGCATGGCTCTCGATGTCGAGACGGTTTTGAATTCGGTTTTGCAGACATTAAAGGACAATACAATAACCATGATTGCGTCCCTTACCACGGCAACCGACATTCTGACCATCAAAGCGGGTGATTCAAGGTCGACTCCGGTTGAGGTGGGGAGGTATCCGGCAATCCTTGTTCAACTTATGCGAGAGGCTGAATCCTTTGCGCAACTCGGACAACGGAATAACAAACACGAACTGGAGTTTGCAATCGTCCCGCTCGTTTACGAAGGGGATTCAGCGGAGACAGCAGACAAGGATGTGCGGACGCTTTCCAAAAACATCAAATCGGTTTTGAAATCGGGAAATAACATCACACTTTCCGGGACAGCCCTGTGGAGTATGCCCGAAAGTGTAGATTATTTTGCCGCCGATTTGAACGGGACATATTGTTCGGGTGCAATTATAACCTTGAGGACACAGCATCTTTCGACTTAAGGAGGGCCAATGCTTCTTTCAAAGGAAGAAGTCCATAATCAATCGATGGCGGCATGGAATACTTGGCGGCAGAAATGGATTAAGAACTGCCGGATAAATAAACGGGTTCCGCATGAGGCATTATCATCCCTGCTTAACAGAGGCAAAGAAAAGATTTTAGCGCAGGCCGCTTTCGGCGCATCGCTCCGTTCAAACATTGAACACCTTAAAAAATATCGGGATAAGTTCGACCTCGCCTGTTGCGATAAAGCGTTCGGTTTTTTGATGTCGCATGGCATAACGCCCGACTACTGTATCATAGCAGACGCTTCTGTTTCTTCGGAATGGCAGTCCGGTTATGATACTTCCAAGACAATTCTTGTTTCTAATATTGCGGCCAATCCCGAATGGACGGTGAACTGGAAAGGGCCGATTGCCTTTTATGTCAATTGGGACAACATCGATTCCGCCAAGGTATTGGCTCCGATTGCCGACTGCCGGGAAGTGATAGCGGCGTCCTCGAATGTATCCAACGCGCAGGTGGTTTTTGCCTCACAGATTCTCGGATATAAATACCAATTGCTTTTAGGTTATGATTATTCATGGCGGGAGGATGGCGATTATTATGCGGGCGGTGACAGTCCCAAGAGAAACTATATGCACCATCTGGACATTATCGCCCCGGAGGGATATATCGCGTTGACTTCTTCCAACCTTTACTTTTCATGTTTTTGGCTGATGCAATATCTTATGAGATTTCCACAGGTCAAGGCAATCAATTGCTCGGACGGCCTATTGGGGTATCTGCCTCGCATGGCATTCGACAAAGCCCTTGATTTTTGTGAGAAAAAAGGAGGTGTGTCATGGCAATAGGCAGCGGGACGGCAATGGGATGGGGCGCTCTTTTAGGTTTCGGCGAGGAAACAACGTGGGGAACGAAGGCAACGGCGACTAATTTTATGGAGTTCGCTTCCGAGAACTTCAAGAAGGCAATTGAGGAAGAAAAGATTGAATCGCTTGGCACGGGCAGGGCTTTTGCCCGCAGGGTGCAGAAGCAGGTGAATGTGGAAGGCTCTCTATCCTACAACCTCCACCCTGTTGACGCCATAAAACTCATAAAACACGCCCTCATGGGGACTGTTACATCGGCGCAGGTCGGAGCGACTGTCGCTTACAACCACACCTTTACGGCAAGCGATATGTCTACGATTACACAAAGGGGACTCTCTTTCGAGGTAAGGCCCGACAAAGACACCACAACTGCTTTTTACTATACAGGCTGTCGGGTCAATTCACTCAAAATATCAGGTTCAATAAACGAGCCGCTGAAGGCAGAGGCGAGTTTTATCGGAAGGGACGCAACCACCGGAGCGTTTGCGACAACCACGGCGGTCTACTCGTCTGTCCGCCCCTTTCTCTTTCAGGACGTGACCTTCCGGTTTGACGGTTCAATCGCTTCAATGACAACGGGTTCTACCGAGCAGATAGTTTCATTCGAGTTTGAGGTCAACAATAATTTGCAAAACGATGAGAGTGCGAGATCGCTTGGCAACTCCGTTCTGACCGCACTCCCGCCGGGCCAACGCAATATTACCCTGTCGTTTGTCCAACGATACGATACAACAACCGCATTTGACAGGTTCACACAGGGGACGCAGGGGGCGGTGCGTCTTATCTTCGACACGGGCCAGACCATAGGGGCGGCATTAACCACCTACGCCATGTTTATAGACCTCCCCAAGGTCTATTTCGGCTCGGTCGAAGGAGAAATCGGCGGGGCAGAGATACTCACGCAGAACGTAGAAGCCACGGTGATCGGCGATACAACGACTTCAGCTGGGAATGACATAACGGTTTCGCTGACCAACTCGGTGACAACGTATGCTTAAGGTAACGACCAAGACAGTTACCTTTGTCCCCCAGTGGAATGGCAACGATAAAGAAGCCGAGCCGATACGGCTGGAGCTCGCACGCCTTACACTCGAGGACTATTGGAAGGTAGCAACTGTATGTTCTTACTTTGGGGAGTTCAACCGAAGCGGACTTGATGTTTCTGTTGCGAAGATAGCATCCTGCGGCGAGGTCGTCAAAGAAATCACCCCGCTTATCAAGAAATATGTTGTGGGAATAAGCGGGCTATACGTGGATGATGTTTTGGCAAAGGCCGAAGATTTGTCAGGGACTGCCCAGTTTTTGCCTTTGATTCTGGAAATAATCGGAGAGTTACTTCGCATTTCGACTATTGACGAAGCGCTTAAAAAAAAATCAGAGGCGTCTTCAGCGGAAGGAAACAAAGGGACATAGATATAGCGGTTTACCGCTATGTCGGACTTTTTAAATTTTGTTACAACTGGCAACCCGCATGGGTTCAGGCGGTTAAAAATAAAAGGCAATATATGGTCGATAGGGGGCGATATGCTCTGACACATCTTCCCTCGGAGGGCGCAATAGAAGACCAAGACGCTCTCACCATGCAAGCCCTCGAATATATCTCTCAATGCGCCACGGAGGTAAAAAGCCCTCATGGCTTCAACTGATTCTCTCAAGATAATCCTCGAAGCAATCGATAACGCCTCTCTCCAGATAAAGGGTGTTCAGAACAGCGTTGAATCCCTTTCTAAATCTACAAAAGAATCTACGGACAAGATAAGCGGTTCCTTTTCAAACGCAACCAATTCTCTCGTTAAATATGTCGCCGGATTTGCTTCAATAGCGGTGGTCACTTCCTTTCTAAAAAGTTCTGTTGCCGAGGCGATGCAAGCCGAGGCAGTGCAGGCAAAACTTCAACATCAGATTGAAGCAGCCGGGGTTTCATGGGCAACGTATGGCGGACAGATTGACAGTGTTATTCAAAAAGTTTCCGATTACGCAATTGTGCAGGATGAACAGGTTAAGGCCGCACTTCAACGTCTTGTCCTGGTGACAAATGATGTAACAGGTTCGATGAATAATCTCCAGTTAACCGTTGACCTCGCCACAGCACGTGGCATCGATATGGAGACTGCCGCGATGCTGGTCGGAAAGGCGATGGCAGGCAATCTGGATGTTGTAGGACGTTTTATTCCTGAAATATACGACCTCAACGAGAGTCTTGGTAAAAACGCAACGAGTGCCGAAAAGAGCGCGGCGGCTTTGAAATTATTGCATGAAAGAGTTGAAGGTGTGGCGGGCGCGATACCCGACAATGTTCGGATGGTAAAAGAATTCCAAAAAACATGGTTGGACTTCAAGGAAACTATGGGAATGTATGTATTGCCGGTCGTAGCCATGGCGCTGGATTCGATGACAATGTATTTGAAAGATTTCCTGAGTTATGGTCTCGCGGATTTCAAAAATGTTATTGTCTCGACCGTAAAGGACATCTATAATGCAATTAAACTATGGCTGGTAGATAAATTCTGGGATGTTGTAAACAGTATTACCGCCCCCATAAAGGGTATTATCGACAAATTTATATGGCTTAAAGATGTGCTTGTCGGTCATTCGATAATACCGGATATGGTGGCTGATATAGGCGTATATATGCGTGAGGGTCTGGAGCAGAATATGCTCAATCCGGCAAAAGAAATAGCCGATGAGGTTTTGCAGACAATGGATATGGTTGCGCGCGGGGTGGGCGATGCCTTTGCGAGAGCGATTGTTTATGGCGAATCGCTTGCCGAGGGGCTTAAAAATGCGTTCAAAAGCGCCGTGGCCTCCATTATATCGGGTTTGATTCAAATAGGGGTTCAACAGTTATTGTCATTGATCATAGGCAAGATGGTTCTTTTGAAAAAAACTGCTTCGGAAATGGCATCGTATGCGGCGACCACTTACGCAGGGGCTTTTTCTTCACAGGCGAGCATACCGATTATTGGGCCTTTCATTGCACCCGGAATAGCGGCGGCGGCAGTTGCCGCAATGCTTGCCGGTGCAAAAGCGGCGGCGGTGGCGGGCGCAATTGCGGGGACTACAATCGCGAGTTACCGTGAGGGCGGTATTGTTACCTCGCCCACTGTAGCCCTTATCGGCGAAGCCGGCCCCGAAGCGGTTGTGCCGCTTAAGAAAAAAGGAAAAATCGGAGGAGGGGGGGGGCTCGTAATCAATTTTTCCGGCCCCATTTTGGGCGATTCCCAGCAGGCCCGTGTATTCGCCCTTGAAGTAGATAAGGCCCTTTATGACTTGAAAATAAAAGGTCTTTCTCTAGCATTGACATGATTATATTGCGACAGAATTTCATAAACACAACTTCGCAAGCGACAACCAGTAACGGGACTTCCACGCTCGCCAATCTTTTTGATAAAGACAAGGTGAGCCAGTGGTCTTCTGAAAACGCCGGAACGGATGCGACAACCGCCACCCTGCGGATTATTTTCGGTTCTACCATGACTGTATCGCAAGTGATAATGGCAAATCATAATTTGAAAAATTTCAAGATAAGACCCAATACAACCACCTCGGACTTCACGCCCTCCATTTCCATGACTACCAATTCCGCAACAAGCAACTACTGGGCGGTGAATACCCTTACCACCGTTAAGGAAGTAGTAGTGTCGGCCAATACTACTATCACGGCGGACAATGAAAAATCAATCGGGGAGTTGATTATCTCGAATCTGCTTTACAGTTTTGCAACCGACAGATTGCCCGCGGCGGAGAACTATACGCCCCGCATTGACAAGAAGCAGATTGTCCATGAGATGAGTGACGGGGGGATTAATCTTTATAATATCTCTTCCAAGTTTCGAGCCGATATAGATTTTGACTTTGTCCCGACTTCAACTGTCGAATCCTTGAGAACGATTTACAATCTCAATACCCCTTTTGTTTTTATTCCTTTTGAGACCGCCACTTCATGGAACGGCTCTTGGGCGGAATGTATTTGGCCCGGGGCATTTGAATTCGAGGAGTTTACCGATAATACGCTCGGCAACGGCTATACAGGCAGTATCAAGCTAAGACAGACCGCAGGGGGGGCATACTCATAATGCCGGAAACAGTTTATCAGAATCTGCAAAAACCCGTTGCAAGAGTATTCCGGCGGTTTTCCATCAAAAGACGTCTTGATAATTCGACCGGCGAATACGAAAGCGCATGGTTCGACATATCCGATGATGTAAAAAAATGGGGGAAAATCGGTTGGTCGCTTGATGAAAAGCAATATGCCTTCTTCCAGCAGGGGAACGTGAATATGATTGCCGTAAACGACAGAGGACAGTTCAACGCCGAAGGCAATGCCGGGTCATACTGGAGCGGGTATCTTACGCGTTACAAAACCCTTGCGCGAATAGAGGCGGGGTTTCTGGATGAGGATGGTGTTGAAGTCCCTCCGGCGGGGGCGACAGGCGAAGCGTCCACATCCTCGCAGTTCATCGGGGTGATAACTGAACCGATTGAGTTGACGGATGATAACGAAGCGGTCATAAGTATAAAGTCCCTGACTTCTGTTCTGGAGGATGTCCCCGCCAATCTGCTCGCCGTTGCTTCGGCCGGGGCCGCGGGGGCGGGACAACTTACGGCCTCTGGCCTTATGACCCGTATGCAGAATGTTACGGACAGTTCTTCTAATTTCATTTTAAGAAAATTTATCACCTCGACATTATGGAATATCGAAGCCACAACCAATACGCTATCGGCGTTGGATACCACGACCGCCCTCGATAGTTATAATTGTTGGACGCTTGCCAAAAAACTCGCGGAAGCGTCAAATAAAGCGGTCTGGATTACTAAAATCGGCGGACTGAATTTCAAAGCGCAGACTCCGACAACGACTGTTGAATTTCTTTTCTCCGGCAATCCATATAACAATTCCACTTACGGGCATACCATTAAGACAATACGCTCCATGGAAGAAGATTATGATTACCTGTATAATCGGGTTAGAATCAAATTCGGGACTGCCGACACTTCCACCGCGTGGAAAGAGAAAAAAGAAACATGGGTTGTCGGAGATTCGACCACCTCATGGAAATACGGGGTGAAGACGCTTGAGATTCAAAACACATGGATGGATTCGTTGACCGCTGATAATATCGCCTCGACATTATATGTCAGTCTGAATAAACTCACAGAAAAAGTGACAGTGGATTGCAAATTCATACCGACCCTAAATCTTCTCAACTATTGCCAAATTGATTATGATGTGATAAGCAATGATAGCGTGCGATGGGATTTCTTTTTATGGGCTAACGGTGGCGGCGCCTCTGGCATCGAAGCCAACTGGGACTCTTCCGCCTCGCCAATTTATGATTTTGTATCTAAATTTTTCAAAATCATAGGACTCGAACACAATATAGAACAGATGGAAACTTCGGTTACCATGAGGAGTGTATAATATGTCAGGTGCAACAGGTTATAATTTTACGGCGGGAACACCCGCACGAGCAAATGAAGTCAACAAGAACTTCGAGTGGTTCAGGGGACATTATCTGCCCGTAACTCAATCGGGGACATGGGCGAATACATCGGCAGTCTACGACCTCGGTTCTTCTACACAACGGTGGCGGGCGATATACCTCGAAGATACTTCGACCGCCCTTGCGGGCAATACTTTCATTACCAAGCGCATTTTTTCAACACAGGTGGGAACGCCCACTTCATCGGTTAACATTACGGGCTTGGCAGGAGACATTGACAAGTTTTATCGGCTTGTCATTCATCATAAATTCGTTGGTTTTGCGGGGCCAACCATTGGGGTATTGGGAGTGACTTTTAGCGGCTTTAGCGCAGCGGCTTACTATTCCAATCTTGGCGGGCTTTCCGATAATTATATAAAAATAGCCAGCATCTCGACTGCCGCAACTTCGACAGGTTTTGTCGACATTTGCATCGCCGCATCTCAAGCGGCCAGCGTGAGAATGGTATCGGGACAATATCATTTGGCGGCGGCAGTCATAGGCGGTGCAACTACAAATTTAAGTATTTGGGGCGGCTGGCGGAATCTGACACCCACAATAACATCAATTAAAATAGAAGGAATGGACGGTGCGGGTTCGTTATCCACCATGATGTTTGATGGCGGTTCGATGGTTGAATTATTTTCGATGGGATAATTATGGACGGAGATTTTATAACCCATTCTCTTTTCTGGAAAATGATGGGTGCGATGGGAACTGCTTTTACTTTTGTTACCGGATACCATTTCAAACGTCTCGGAGATTTGGAGGGGGAGATAAACAAGTGTAAAGAAAGCCATATATCAAGAGAAGAATTCCGAATGCACGTGGAAGGTTTCCGGGAAGAACAGAGGGCGACAAATAATAAAGTTGATACGCTGGGGAATAAACTGGACAGGAAGATGGATATGGTATTTAATAAGATAGATGAACTGAAAAAGGGTTGACAATGGAACTTCTTCTCGTTACTTTATATGTTGGCATTATCATGCTTGTGATTTATGTCATTACAAGGGGATGAAAATATGGATTTCCATGCCGTCTTGCTTATTCTTTTGATCGCCGTTCCTTGTTTCATTGTGGGCTGGGTCTTGGGATACAGCAGGGCAATCGAGGGATTTTTTAAATAAGTCTTAAAGGATTGTTCTTTTAGCCATTTGTATGTGATAAGTCTTGGGGGTAAAAGATAATGCAAAGAAAAGAAAAAAAAAGGAAAAAAAAAGAAAATGCAAAAACCAAAAGAAGAATATCACGAATTCGGACAGATTAAAGGTGAGGACAACGAAAACCTATATTTTACGGGTATTTAGCGATGAATAATTTACTTGACAGGTTTTTAAAATTCTGCAAAAGGGAATTACAATTAGGACAAGTTTGGGGGGTGGAGTTAAGTTTGATATAATAGCACCGGTGCTTAACGGTTCTTTAACCGTTATTTCACCGTTAAAGGACGGAAGGAAGGTTGAGAGTTTTCCGGCATAAATTCAACGCAAGACGCACCGAACTGGACGGCATAAAATTTGCTTCCAAGAAGGAGGCTAAATATTACAGCGAACTTTTACTCCGGCAGAAAGAGGGGGAGGTTATTTTCTTCCTTCGACAAATTCCGATTCATCTCGGCGGAGGCGTAAAATATGTGGTGGACTTTCAGGAATTTCGGGCAGATGGCACGGTTCATTTCGTAGACGTAAAGGGCATGAAGACCCCAACCTATAAAGCGAAGAAAAAGATGGTTGAGAATATATATCCGTTTGAGATTGAGGAGCAGTAATGACTCTTTCCCAAAAACAGCAGAAATTTACGTTGATGGTCGGCCTGCTGATTGAGTGGGCTTATGCCAAGGGTTACGGCCTCACGTTAGGCCATGCGTGGCGGGATACTGAGACACAGTGGCGCATGGTTCAAGCGGGACTTTCAAAGACCATGAATTCAAAACACTGCGACAGGTTGGCCGTGGATTTTAATCTCTTTGCAGGCGGGGCGTATGCTTCAAAGACAGAAGATTATAAGCCTCTCGGAGACTACTGGAAGTCTCTCGATTCGGCTAACCGCTGGGGGGGGGACTTTAAAGATTTGAAGGACGGTAATCATTTTGAATATGCAGGTTGAGAAAACCCAGAATGTAAATATGGGGGGAATAACCCCCGAGGAGGCGATAATCAAATTGCGGGAGGCGGGGATTGATTTGTTTGTGACAATAGGGATAGCCGCAGACGGCAAGAACTTAAAAGAATTCATTTATGACAACCTTGCAAGCGACAGGCATGTTCTGGAAGTTCTCGGAATCGCCATCGAGGCCATAAGGTCGAAAGAAAATGCGCCGGTTTATAACGCATAATTGTTATTCCGTCTGCACGATGAGATGCCCGCAATGCGGACAGATTATAGAGAAGCAATATCCGTGGGATGAGTATGTCTGCAAGTGCGGCTGGAGGGAATGATGGTTGCTTCGATTGAGACCGGTCTGAAAATGGCATTGACGATACATCCCGTTATTTTGATTGCCGGCGCGGTCTGTATCGGCGTAGGGCTTATTTGTTACGGATATTTTGCCAAGCGAAAGGAATAAAATGGGTCTCATAGACGGTATAGTTTCGGGCAGTATTTCAGGGACGCTTCAAGGCATAGGCTCGCTTGCCAAGGATTTAAGGCAGGTCTTTACGGGCGAAATATCGCCCGAAAAGAAAGCCGAGATGCAGGCCAAACTTCTGGAACTCGAATTTGTCGCGCAGAAAGCGCAGACAGACATAAATATCGAGGAGGCTAAAAACCCTAACCTCTTTATTGCGGGCTGGAGACCCGCCGCAGGTTGGACCTGCGTTTTTGCTCTTGCATGGGCATTTATTCTTTTACCAACCTTCGTCTGGATTTCACAGATGGCGGGCAGCGGGATAGAGCCTCCCAAATTGCAGACTGCGGAACTTATCACACTTTTGTTGGGTATGCTCGGTATTGGCGGCTTAAGGACTTTTGAAAAATACACCGGGACGGAGAAAAATAGATGAAAAACATTGCTCCATCGACAGCCATTGCTTCATCGGACGACCATTATCATTGCTTTTGTCAAAGTTATGCTTGCGGACAGCAGATATGCTGTAAATGCGGCATTATAGAGGAAGCAACCCTTTGGAGAAATGTCTGGGGGGATAGGGTGTCAAACGGAACGGATAATCTTGTAGTTGCTCAAAGCAAACCCCTTTCAGATAAGGAAGTGGAGTAAGCAATGTCTATTGACATTATCCAAGCGGGCGGTATAGGGATAAAATGAAATACTCTCTTGATTTTAACATCATCGCTACCGACATAATCCTTAACGCTCTCAAGAACGAAGTCCCGCTTAAGACGGATTCACGGCTCTGGCAGGCGGTTGAAGGGTATGAACTGGTAAAGACGTTGACTGAGGATTTATCTCCGGTTTTACGGGGTTTTGTGCGCTTCAACACACAATTAGACGCCGAGGCGATAAGGGATAAAGTGCAGGCAAAAGTAACTCCCGCCGTTCTTTCACAGATTCAGGCTGGTTCTTATTTACGGCTACATACTTGCGACCATGATTCCCCTGACAGAACAGGTTGCAAAATTGTATGGGAGTGGAAGAAGTAAATGGCAAATATAACAGACAACCTCATAGCCCGTTACCCGCTGGAAAGTCCTTATGACTCTTCTGGCAACGCAAGGACTCTCACGGTTACAGGTGCAACTGTAGACACCACCACCTTCAAACTCGGCGGGGCTGGCTATAATTTTGATGGGGTGGACGATGAGATGTCCTCAACTGCAACCGGATTGGACGGATTAACTGCTTTCTCCGCTTCTCTTTGGGTTTATCTCGACACCAAAGGTAATGGAGAACGGTTTATAAATAAAGGAGAGGGTAATGCGGCTGTTGCCAATGCTAACGCATTTAGCATTGGATTGGATGGGAGTGTAGACCAAAAGGGACGATTCAGATTATATGTCGGCGATGGCACTACAGAAGCAACAATAGTATCTGATTCAGCATTTTCTACGGGGGTGTGGGTTCACATGGTTTGTGTTTGGGATGGAACTACAATAAAAATGTATTTGAATAATGCGCAACAAACTCAAACGGCCTCCATAAGTGGAACGATGCCCAATATAAACGACACTACTTATCCTTTTTCATTAGGAATGAGAATTTATAACACGACAACAAAGGATTTATATATGGATGGTCGTCTTGATGAAATTGTTATTTGGTCTCGTGCTTTGACTACAACCGAAATATCCCAACTTTATAACGGCGGGACGGGCAGGGAAGTGTCAGCGTGGCCGGGAACTGGTGGCAGACTCGTTAATGGAGGATTGGTGGGATGAAATATCTTGGCGATTATCCCGTAAACGCTTCTGTAAAATTTTTCTGGAATACCAATGACGCTACCGGAGCAAGCATAACCCGTTCAACCGATGGAACCCTTAAAATTTATAAGGACGGTTCTGTTACAGAACGAACCTCTTTATCTGGTGTAACCCAGACTGAGGACTTTGACTCTGCAACAGGCGTTCATTACGTGGCGATAGACCTCTCGGATAATACGGATGTGGGTTTTTATGCCGCAGGTAGCGAATATGCCGTAGTTATGACAAGTACGACAATTGATAGCAAGACCGTCAATGCTGTAATAGGTCAGTTTTCAATCGAGAGAAGTGGCGGAGCGTTAGCATTGATAAAGGCAAGACTTGTGGGAACGATAGCGACAGGAACCCACAACCCACAAACAGGCGATGCTTATGCCATAGTCAATACCCGCCTTCCTGCGGCCCTTGTCGGGGGCAGGATGGCTTCTAATGCCGAGGTAGTGGGGGATAAGACTGGCTATTCAATCTCCGGCACAAAGACAACGCTGGATGCTCTTAACGATATAACCGCCGCAAGCGTCTGGGCCGTGGCGACAAGACTCCTTACGGCGGGCACGAATATAGTCCTTGTAAAGGGGACGGGGATAACCGGTTTCAATGACCTCTCGGCAGCGCAAGTCAATGCCGAAGCGGTAGATGCCCTTGCAACCGATACTTACGCAGAACCCGCCTCGATTCCAGCGGCGACTTCTTCGTTAAAAGACAAAATAGCGTGGCTCTTTACCCTTGCCCGAAATAAAATTACGCAGACAGCCACTACGCAAACCGTAAGGAACGATGCGGACGGGGCGAATATAGCAACCAGCACCCATTCCGATGATGGGACAACGCATACAAAGGGAGAGTGGGTGTGATGGCAATTGACACGCCCGCAAAAAGGAAATCGTGTATCGGAATAGCCCTAATCCCCTTGCGGACTGGTGTCATCCCGGACGGCAGTGATTTATCGGCTTCACAGCGTCTCCATGTGCAAGGCTTCTATAGTGGAATAGGAAGCGGGCGAACTATTATACTCGGCATAAAATATCTTGATTTAGTTCTCGAACGAGTCCGCTTTGATTTCAAACGGCAATCCGAAAGATTTGATTTAATTATCGACAGAAAACGATTTGATTTAAAGGAATAATTATGGCAGAGATTACAATAAAACGAAACGACCTCCAGCCCTATATCTATGCTCGTGCTATTGAATCTACGGGGACGGTAATTGATTTGACCGGGGCAATCATCAGGGCAACGATGAAGCGAATAGACACTGGCACGCTTAAGATAAATCGGCAGACCGCAGGCGTTACAATTACGGCGGCTTCTACGGGTCTGTTCCAATACCAATGGCAAACAGACGATACCAATACAATCGGAGCGCATACATTGAATTCGAGATAACACCGGGGAGTGGCGGGAAGTTCACCCTCCCCGCTAATCAAACGCTGAAAATATCCATCGTATCAGATGATGATGCAACATAGAACTGTTATCTTATCCACAACGTAAGGAGATGGGTGATGACCATGCCGAGAAAAGATATTTTAGAAGGAAAGACCCAGAGAATCAAAACTGGTTGCGGATGGCTTTACGTTACATTGAATTATCAGGACGGGAAACCATTTGAAACTTTCGTGAGTATGGGAAAAAGCGGGGGTTGTGCGAATTCGCAGGCGCAGGCCCTCGGTCTCTTGGCGTCTTTATGTTTAAGGAATGGAATAGAACCCGGACTTTTAATCAGGCAATTGAAGGGCATTTCATGCCATATCCCTGTGAACGGGACACTTTCTTGCGCGGATGGTTTTGCGAAGTTAATTGAAAAAATAATGAATATTCAATCCCCGGTAGGTATAAGCGTAGAGGATGAATGTCCGGCGGGAGAGTCGTGGGGGAAGGTTTATCATCCACCTTACAGCGGAGTCGTGAATAGGGAGATTGTCTCCTATTCTCCCGCATTTCATTACGATTATATACAAGGAGATAAATGCCCAGCGGCCATCAAGTAAAAGAAAATCCGCTTGATGACTTACGGGAGTTCCATAAAAAGACGGGGGGTAGTTTTAGTTATCCCG